>NZ_JAGHWR010000090.1:0-65142 GCF_017746155.1 Xanthomonas sp. D-36-1 | reverse complement strand
CGAACGTCAGCTGCATGGATGCCTCCTCACTCCGAACAGATAGTGTCTCGCATTTGTGGCGCGTTGTTCAGAGGTTCCCTAGCCGCGATTGTGCTCGCGGGGCGTCTCATGCGTCGAGTCTCAAAGCGTTGCGAGCCTTGGATACCAACGTGGCGCGAGCGCGCCTGCGGCGGGCGGTAGTATGGGCGCGAGCCCACGGAGCCGTCACCGATGCCAGCAATTCGAAGCGAAAGCCCTCAGTGGCCGCTGGAAACACCGACGCCGGCTGAGGTCGAAGAAATGCGACAGCTCGGCCTTCAACCGGGCGCAGTCGGCTACGACGAACGCGGAAACCTCGTCCGTCGTCTGCCTGACGGCACGCTGGAAGTCGTAGTTACAGCAAAGTCCTGATCAGCGGAGGTCCAATCGCGGCAGGCGTTCCCTCTACCGCCGAACCGTACATTGCGGACTCCACCTTATACCTGCCCGGGAGCGTGATCGCGCGCCTGACGCGCTTACCATTGTCGAATCCGACGATCTCGCACCCGCTTCATCAGGACAACGGGATCGGGGTACAGCTCCGCGTACTCATTAGCATCGCTAGGGCGGCCAGCCGGATCAGCCGAAAACTGGGCGCGCGCCGCCAACCCTTCGATCGTCTTCCACTCGACCTCGTAGGCGTCCCGGGTATATGGAACTCGCCGCCTAACGCGTTCCAGCAGCTCATAAAGCTGGGGAACGCACGCTGCAGCCCAGGGCGTCCGAAGCAGAGCTGGAAGTGCCCTGAAAGCGTCTTGGCTGCATTCCAGGTGCTTATAGTCGTCACCCTCCAGCTCAGCCCAGCGAACGTCTCCGACCAGGCCAAACAGCCCCCACAGATCCCCGCGATGGAGCAGCGTTTGCGAGTCGTGGGAGATCGCCACGCCATCCCGGTGCGGAAGCCTCCAACAGTGCCCATCCACGAGTCCGGGCTGCCTGAAATTGGCATGAGGATTCCGAGCACCGGCCGCGCCCGCCTGACGATCGCGCAGCAGTTTTGTCAGCTGCTCTAAGCCACTGGGCTGTCCCAAGCGTCCTTGATCTGCAGAATCTGCGGCAATGCCTCGTGGAAATGCTGCACCAGGCGCGGTTCCAGTTGTTTGCCTGCCATGCTGTCGAGCTTGCGCATGGCGTCTTCCACCGTCCAGGGCGCTTTGTAGGCGCGTCGTCCGCAGAGCGCATCGAACACGTCGGCCACCGCCACGATGCGTGCCGATTCGGCAATCGCATCGCCTGACAAGCCTTGGGGATACCCGCTGCCGTCCCAGCATTCGTGATGATGCAGCGCGATTTCCGCTGCCAACCGAAACACCGGGCCGCGGCCGTGGCGCAACAGATCATGGCCGGCTTGCGGGTGCTGGCGCACCACCGAGCGTTCGTGTTCGTCCAGCGCATCGGGCTTTTGCAGGATGCTGCCGGGCACCGCGATCTTGCCGGCGTCGTGCAGCGGGGCGGCGTCCTGCAGGGTCTGCGCCTGCTGCGGCGACCAGCCCACCGCTTCGGCCAGGACCCGCGCATACACCGCCATGCGCCAGATGTGCGCGCCGGTGTCGGCGTCCTGGCCCTGGCCGGCGGTACCGAGCAGATGGATCGCGTCGCGGTATTGCTGGGCAAGACGTGCGTTTTCGGCCAGCTTCAACTGGGTACCGATGCGTGCCTTGAGCAGCGCCGGCGAGTAGGGCTTGCTGACATAGTCGGCCGCGCCCGCTTCCAGCCCGAGGCGTTCGTCCTGCTCGCTGTTGCGCGAGGTCACGAACAGGATGGGGATGGCGTTGCTGGACGGCTGTTGCTTGAGCGCACGTGCCACCGCGTAGCCGTCCATGTCGGGCAATTCGACATCCAGCAGGATCAGCTTTGGGGCATGGCGGCTGACCGCATCCAGGGCTTCGCCACCGGACTTGGCGAAGACCAGTGCGAAGTCGTCGCGCAGCAGCTGGCGCAAGGTGGCCAGGTTGCTGGACTCGTCGTCGACACACAGCAGGGGGCGGGACGGCATGGTCGATCCTTGCCAAACGCTCGGGGAGCGCGATCAGTGCGGGTGGGTGGTTTGCCACTCGCGCAACGTGGTTTCGGCGCGGCGGAAGTCGAAATCTTCGACCGCGCGTTGTAAGGCTTCCTGCAGTGCGCGCGGCAAGCGTGGCGCGCAGATCAATAGCGCGTGATCGATCCGGTCGGCATCGTCGCTGGCAAAGGCCGATGTCAGGATCTGCGCGCTGTCTGCATCAAACGCAGCGCCATCCTCGTCGGCGGCAACGTCGCTGTCGCCATGTTGCAAAAATGCCCGGATCGCTTCGGCGGTGCGCTGCATGACCTCCTTCAACGCGATCAGCGATGCGGTGATGTCGTGTCCTTCCTCGATCCGCGTCTCCAGATCGCCGGCTGCACCTGCCAGGGCCGGCAGCGCGAGCGATCCGGCCGCGCCACGCAGCTTGTGGGCCATCGCGCCGATGGCCGGCAGTTCGTTGCGTCGCAGATGCTCGGCGGCTACCTCAGCCGGGTCCGGGTTGTCGCGTAGCAGCTTGATCAGATAGCGCGCATAGGGTTCGCGCTCGCGCCACAGGCTGCGCGCGCGGGCGGCGTCCAGCAATTCCGGGTCGCTGTATTTCCATTCGGGACCGGCGTGCGCCTGCGCCTCATGCGGAAGCGAGGGAATGCGCCGAGTGCCCGGCTGCAAGAAATGACGAATGGCAGTGACCAGTTCTTCGACGTTAAATGGTTTGGCGATAAAGCCGTTCATGCCCGCTTCCAGCGCTTTTTCCTGCTGCGGCCGGAAGGCGCCGGCGGTCAGCGCGATCACCGGCAGGCTGGCCAGAGCCGGGATCTGGCGCAACCGGCGCGTGGCCTCGTAACCGTCCACCACCGGCATCTGCACATCCATCAGCACCAGGTGGAACAGGTTGGGCGCGCGTTTGAGCGTGCTCACCGCCTGTTCGCCATCGTGGGCGACGGTGACCATGGCGCCTTCGCCCTCCAGAATGCGCTGGGCGACTTCGCAATTGATGTCGCTGTCGTCGACCAGCAACAGGTGTGCGCCTTCCAGACGTCGCGCAACAAACGTCGGCGTGGCAGGGCGGGCAACCGGGCGTTCCTCGAGCAGTTGCTCGACCAGCCGGTGCAGGGCCGCGCCGGTCACCGGCTTGGTCATCACCGCATCCAGATCCTGCTGTTCGGGATGTTGCTCCAGCAGGCGGCGTTCGTAGGCGGTGACCATCACGATGACCGGATGCGGGCCGGGCGTGGCGCGTGCGCGAATCTCGCGCGCAATGGCCACCCCGTCGATATCGGGCATGCGCCAGTCGAGCAGGAAAATATCGTAGGGCTCTGCAGCGTGTTCGATGGCCTGCAGCGCGGCCTGTCCGCTGGCGACGGCATCCACGCGCCAGCCAAGTTCGGTGGCGATGCGCACCAGGTTGTTGAGCGCTGCATCGTGGTCGTCGGCGATCAGTACGCGCGGCATCGCTTCCGGCGGCAAGGCCGGCAATTCGCGCTGTGCCTGCGGTGGCGAGGATTTTTCCAGCGTCACCACGAAATAGAATTCGCTGCCGCGGCCGAGCACGCTTTCCACTTCCAGTTCGCCGCCCATCAATTCGACCAGGCGCCGGCTAATGGTCAGGCCCAGGCCGCTGCCGCCGTAACGCCGGCTGGTGGACGTGTCGGCCTGCAGGAACGGCGAGAAGATCACGCTCTGCTTTTCCTTGGAAATACCGATGCCCGTGTCGCGGACCGAAAACAGCAGCTTGAACTTGTTGGGGTCGCCGCTGGGGAAACGGCGTACCGACAGCACCACTTCGCCCTGTTCGGTGAACTTGATCGCATTGCCGACCAGGTTGACCAACACCTGGTTGATGCGCAGCGCATCGCCCAGCAGCCAACGGCTGTCGCGCGGCAGGGGTTCGACGATCATTTCCACCGGCTTGGCGCTGAGCGAGGAGCGCATCAGGTCGGCGATGTTGTCGAACAGCTGGTTCAGATCGAACGGTGCGCATTCCAGGTCGATACGCCCGGCCTCGATCTTGGAAAAATCCAGGATATCGTTGATGATTTCCAGCAACGTGCGCGCGGAGCGATCGATCTTGGCGACCATGTCCTGCGCTGCGCCGGGCAGTTCGCTGCGCTGAAGCAGGTACAGCATGCCCAGGATGGCGTTCATCGGCGTGCGGATTTCGTGGCTCATGTTGGCCAGGAAATCGGACTTGGACTGGTTGGCGCTCTTGGCCGCATCCATCGCCAGGCGCAGCTGTTTTTCGTGCAGTTTCTGCTCGGTGAGATCCACCGCCACGCCGAGATAGCCGATCACCTGGTCGTGGTCGTCGCGCAGGGTGCTCAAGGTCAGCAGCACCGGCAGGCGACGCCCGTCATGGCTCACATAGGTCCACTCGCTGGTGTCGCTGCGACCCAGGCTGGTGAGCGCGGCGATCGCCTCCAGCGTGTGAGCCACCGGCGTACCGGTCTGCTCGGCCAGCATGTGCGCACGCTCCTGCAGTTCCTCGGGCTCGACGAACTGGCTGGCCTTGCGCCGCCCGATCACTTCTGCCGCGCTGTAGCCCAACAGTTTTTCGGCGGCCGGATTGAACAGCGTGACGAAGCCGCCGGAATCGGTGGCGATGATGGCGTAGCCGGCGTGCGCCAGGATCGCGCGTTGCAGCACCGAGAACTTCACCAGCTCGCTGGTGCGTTCGGCGACCTGGTGTTCGAGCGAGGCGTTGAGGTCGATGATGCGTTGATGCGAGCGCACACGGTCGGACATGTCGCGGAAGAAATGCGAATGGCCGCTGAGCGTGCCTTCGCTTTCGATGATCGGCGCCTTGCTGGCCAGCACATGCACCTGATGCCCGTCGCGATGGCGCATGGTCTGCGCCGCCGATGCGTTGCCCGCCAGTGCCGCATCGGCATGGTCGACCTCCGGCATCGCATACGGCTGCGGCGACAGCAGCATGGTCAGGTCCTGATCGATCGCCTCCTCGGCCGTGTAACCGAACATCGCCTCGGCGGCCGGGTTCCAGTGCGTGATACGTCCATCCGGGGTTTCGGCGACGATGGCTTCGCTGGAATGGCTGACCAGCGCGGCCAGCTCCATCTGCTTGCGCAGCACTTCCTCGTGGCGCAGCCCGTTGCTGAAATACAGCACCAGCAGGGCGGCAAACAGGACCGAGGCGGCCATCACCAGCCCGCCGATCAACCAGGGCGAACTCTGGTTGAGCGAGGCGACGAAGCCGGCGGTGGGGTGGGCGGTAATGACCCAGGTGCGGCCGTAGATCGGCAACAGCCGCACCACCGGCGGCCGCAGCGCGCTGTCGCTGGCTGGCGTGCCGCTGCGATAGAAATTGTGGGTCGGCTCATTGCGGTCGGACAGGTCCAGCGCCACGTCGTCGCGCTCACCCAATGCGCTTCGCACCATCTGTTCGACGCTGAAAGGCACATACACCCAGCCGCTGGTGGCGAGCATGCGCTGCTGCGGGGTCTGCAATGGCATGCCTTCCCGATAGACCGCCAACAGCACCAGAAAGCCGCTTTCGTTGGGAACGCGGTAACCGGACAGCGAGATCGGCGAGGTCATGACCGGCGCGCCGCTGCGTGCGGCCTGCAGGGCGGCGGCGCGCCGGCGCGGCTCGGAGGCGATATCGATGCCGAGTGGGCGGTTGCCGGAGGATTCCGGCTCGAAATACAGCACCATGTAACGCTCGCCATCCCACGGCGCCAACGGCCGGCGATGGATGTCCGGCGCACCATCGGCACGCGCGGCCTGCAGAAATGCGGCCTCGTCGGCCGGGGCGACCCGATGGATATAGCCGTACCCCAGCACCCCGGGAAACTCGCGTGGATAATCCCGCGAGCGGCTGTACAAGGTGAAGCGTTCTCGACTGATGATGCCGCTGCCTGCGCCGATTACCGCACCGCGCGCGCCGCGCAAGCCATGCTCGAAGGTGGGCATGCGCTCGCTGATGTTGCGCGCCAGCGTACGCACGACGTAGTCGAACCGTTGCTGGCGCTCGAGCTCGTTCTGCCGTTGCAGCCACACGCCGGTGACGATCGCGGCAACCAGGCCGGCGCTCAGGATCAGCAGTGCACCGAAGAATGCGCGACGCCCGTATGTCCTGCGCAAATCCCAGCGGCCCTTCGGCATGTTCGTTCCTTCGCCTTGCCTGTTACGTGCCCAGAGTGCTGGCCGACCTGCGTCGACCTCGTGGTACCGCCCGACATCCGACGGCTGTGTGCAGTCCCCTAAGCCTGCACGTCGGCTCGGATGGGCGATCGACGTTTCCGCATCAAAACGACAGCCAGATCGACAACGCGTGAAGAATCAGTCCGATCAGTCCACCGACCAAGGTTCCATTGAACCGAATGTATTGCAGATCGCGTCCCACCCCCAATTCCAATTGTTCGACGAGGTGACGTTCGTCCCAACTTTTCATCGTCGATGCAATATGGTCGGTGACCGATGTGCGCAAGCGCGCGGTAAGTTTGTCGGCAGCTTGCAACATATGTTGATTGAGCGCCTCACGCAGCGAGGGATCCTGCGACAAGGCCCGGCCGAGCGATTGCATGGAACGCTCCACGTGCGCGGCCATCGACGATTGCTCGCGCGCCAGGTCATTGCGCAGTGCGTCGCGAATTTCGCCCCATAACCCTTGCACATAGTCCTGCAGTGCCGGATGTTCGATGGCGCGTTGCTTCAGTTCTTCCACGCGCACGGCCATTTCCGGTTCGTCGCGCAAGCGCGTGATGTAGCCCTGCAGCCACGCTTCGTAGTCGAGCCTGATTGGGTGCTCGGGTGTTTTGAGGATGTCCTGCAGTTCTTCGATCGCCGCACGCGCCATGCGGTCGGCCAGGCTGTCGCCGATCTCTTCGATCGGCTTGACCCAATTCACCGTGCCGACCAGCTTGGGCCATTCGCGCCGCGCGTAACGCACGATCAATGCAGAAGCGCGCGTCTTGACCTGCTCCTGGTCCAGCCATTCGCCCAGCCGCAGCAACACTTCGTCCAGCAGCTTTTGATGGCGGCCGTCGGTGGTGAGCAGGGCCATGACATCGCCGATGGTGGCAGCGGCGTTCCATTTGCGCAGGCGGTCGACCACGAAACCTTGAATCGCGCGGCGGACGGCTGCCTCGTCGAGCAGTTCCAGCGCCTGCAACATCCAGCCGCGCGTCATCTGCGCCAGCATGCGCGCCTGCTCAGGTTTGGCCAGCCAATCGCCCAGCCGGCTGGCGGGATCGAATACCCGCAGTTTTTCCATCAACGCATCCGGGGCGAGGAACTGGTCGCGCACGAACACTGCCAGCCCATCGGCCAGCCGTTCCTTGCCGCGCGGCAGGATGGCCGTGTGTGGAATCGGCAGGCCCATTGGGCGGCGGAATAGCGCCACCACTGCGAACCAGTCGGCCAATGCGCCCACCGTGGCCGCTTCGCAGAAGGCCGATACCCAGGCCCAGATGCCGTGTTCGCCCATCAGGTGGCTGACGACGAAGCCGGCGAACATCGCCAGCAACAGGGCCACCGCCAACAGCTTCATGCGCTGCAACTGGGCACGACGAGGATCGATCGGACGGGGAGTGCTGAGACTGGGTTCCATCAGGGAAGTGTACCCAGTCGTTTGACCAGGGCATGTCCACGGCAGGTGCCGCCAGCGCTCGCGCAGGTTGGTGGCCGCGTCTTGCGTGCCCTGTGCTCCGGCTGCGCTTGGGTTGGGGCGACCCAGCGCTGTTGCCGTCATAGGAGCGCACCCGGGCGCGACGGGCTTTATCGGCAATGCCGGTCGCGCCCGGGTGCGCTCCTGCGTGCTGCTGTCGACTGTCGGGTGCGCGCTCAGCCGCGCAGGCGTTCGAGCTGCGCCTGCAGTGCGGTCACCTTCGATTGCAGGGCGGTGTTTTCGTTTTCCAGTTCGGTGACGCGGCGCTGCAGGGCCTTGATGTCGCGGCGTTCGGCTTCGCCACCTTCGGCCTCGTCGGCCTTGGGTTTGCGCTTGGCATCGCGTACGCGCTTGGCGGCCTGTTTGAGCTCGGCCTTGCCGGCCTGCGCGGCGGCGCGTTGTTCGTCTTCGGACAGCGTGGCCACCGCAGCGGCGGCGCTGATCGAAATCTCGCCCGCCTTGACCGCCTGCACCACTTCCGGCGCGGCCTGCTTGTGGATGCGTTGGATCATCACCACCTGGTTGCTGCTCAGGCGTGCTTCGCGGGCCAGTTCGGCACGGCTGACCGGGGTAGAGGTCTCGTCCCACGGTGGGCTGTCGGTGTCGTCAGCAGCGTGCGCGCTGCTCTGCTCCAGGCCAGTGTCGTGCTGGTCGCCAGCCACGGCCGGCGCTTCGGCAGCGGCGTCGGCGTCGCGCTGGCTGCGTTGGCGTGCGGCCAGGATCTCGCGCTTGCGCAACGCCAGTACGCCACGCTGGAAGTCGGACACGCTGCGCCGGCCCAGGTGCTGCTCGATCATCCACAGGTGTACATCCTGCATGGACTGGAAGCGCGGGTTCTGTACCGTTTGGAACGGCAGACCGTGTTTCTGGCAGATACCGTAGCGGTTGTGGCCATCCACCAGCACATCGCCCCACAACACCAAGGCATCGCGGCAGCCTTCGGCCAGCAGGCTGCGTTCCAGGGCCTCGTGCTCGTCGGGCGTCAGCGGGTCGATATAGGCCTTGAGTTCTTCTTTGACAACGATGTTCATACGGCAACTGCTGGGATGCGGGGCGGGCATTGTAGTGAGCCTGCCCCGGCTTTGCGCGCTTGACGGGTGCCTGCATGCGTGACACGCGGGAGCCCGTTGCCAGCGCAGGTTGCGGTCGTCGCCGATGGCCAGCCGCGCCTAGTCCACCTGGCGAAGAATCTTGCCCAGTGTCTCCACCATCTGCACGATCTGCGCTGGGGTGACGATCAGCGGCGGTGACAGTGCGATGACATCGCCGGTGACGCGCACCAGCAGGCCGCCCTCGTGGAAACAGCGCTCGAAGACGTCGTAACCGCGCGCGCCTGGGGCGCCGTCGCGTGGTGCCAGCTCGATCGCGCCGATCAGGCCGATGTTGCGGATGTCGATCACATGCGGCGAGCCGCGCAGGCTGTGCAGTGCGTCTTCCCACTGCGGGCCAAGCGTGATCGCGCGCGTGAACAGCTCTTCCTCGGCATAGGTGTCCAGCGTGGCAATCGCCGCTGCACAGGCCAGCGGGTGGCCGGAATAGGTATAGCCGTGAAAGAGCTCGATCGCGTTTTGCGGCCCGTGCATGAAGGCATCAAAGATCGCATCGGCCACCAGCACCGCGCCCATCGGCACGGTGCCGCTGGTCAGGCCCTTGGCGGCGGTGATGATGTCCGGGGTGACGCCGAAGCGCTGCGCAGCGAATGCATTGCCCACGCGGCCGAAACCGGTGATCACCTCATCGAACACCAGCACGATGCCGTGGCGGTCGCAGATGGCGCGCAAGCGCTGCAGGTAGCCCTCCAGCGGCAGGATCACGCCGGCCGAACCGGACACCGGTTCGACGAACACCGCGGCGATGGTGGACGCATCGTGCAAGGCGATCAGCCGCTCCAGATCGTCGGCCAGCTCCGCGCCGTGTGCGGGCAAACCACGCGCATAGGCGTTGCGCTGCAGATCCAGCGTGTGCCGCAGATGATCTGTGCCGGCCAGCAGCGGGCCGAACCATTTGCGGTTGTTGGGCAGCCCGCCGATCGACATGCCGCCGAACCCGACACCGTGGTAGGCCTTCTCGCGGCCGATGAAACGGGTGCGCTGGCCTTCGCCGCGCAGCCGGTGATAGGCCAGCGCGATCTTCATCGCGCTATCCACCGCTTCCGAGCCGGAGTTGGTGAAGAACACATGGCCCAAGCCCGGTGGGGCGATCGCGGCCAGCCGCTGCGCCAGCACGAAGGGCAGCGGCGAGCCCATCTGGAAGGTCGGCGCGAAATCCAGCGTGCCGGCCTGTTCGCGGATGGCTGCCACGATGCGCGCCCGGCTATGTCCGGCATTGCAGCACCACAGGCCTGCCGTGCCGTCCAGGATCTGGCGGCCGTGCACATCGCGGTAATACATGTCCTGCGCCGAGGCCAGCAGGCGCGGCCGTGCCTTGAACTGGCGATTGGCGGTGAACGGCATCCAGAAAGCATCCAGCTGCGTCGGTGCCTGCAGCGCATCGGCGGTATCGCTGGGAAGGTGGTGGGGCATGGCAGGCTCCATCGTGCAGGATCGCTCGACTGTACGCAGCCGGCACCTCGTCCGTCACCTGAGATGCCGGCACGCGCATGGGAACGGCCGGCGCGTCGTGCGTACTCCGGTAGACGGGGCAGGGAGCGGACGACGCCAGCACCCACCACAGCGCTGCGCGTGCAGCCGGTGCGGCGGGAACGGTTTCGCGACGCGGTTGGCGAAGTGCAGACAGACTAGTCAATTAGTCGCAGCTGCGGCCGCTAGCACCAAGGCACGCTTACGCGGCATGGGTGGTAGCGGCGCTTTGCAACACAGCAGGGCGCTGGCGAGCATTGCAAACAGGCACGGATCGCCGATGATGCGCCAGACGACCGCCAGTTGGGCCTGGTCGGTGTCGCTGCCCGTATCGCAACGCGTTATTTGATTGCAGCTATCAATCGTATTCGGAACGGCCGACAGGACGTCGCCATCGCCCGCGAGGCGTTGGTGGTAGTCCTGTCAGCTGTGCTTTCGCAGTTCATCGTTGGTTTTTTGGGGGAAATGAGAATGACGCAAGGGTCCACCGTGGCGACAGCCAGCGGCGCAGACGCCGGTTTACTGTCCAAGGAGCGCATCATTGCGCGGCCGGGGTTCAATCGTTGGTTGGTACCGCCGGCAGCATTGGCGATCCACCTGTGCATCGGCATGGCCTACGGCTTCAGCGTGTTCTGGCTGCCGTTGTCCAAGGCGCTGGGCATCACCGAGTCGATCGCGTGCCCGGCCGAGATGGGCCTGTTCGCGCGCATGGTGGCCACCACCTGCGACTGGAAGATCAGCGAATTGCAGTGGATGTACACGCTGTTCTTCGTGTTGCTGGGCGGCTCGGCAGCGATCTGGGGCGGCTGGCTGGAACGGGCCGGCCCGCGCAAGGCCGGCGTGGTCTCGGCGCTGTGCTGGTGCGGCGGCCTGGTGATCTCGGCAGCCGGCATCCACTTCCATCAGATCTGGATGCTGTGGCTGGGTTCGGGCGTGATCGGCGGTATCGGTCTGGGCCTGGGCTACATCTCGCCGGTGTCGACCTTGATCAAGTGGTTCCCGGACCGTCGCGGCATGGCGACGGGCATGGCGATCATGGGCTTTGGCGGCGGCGCGATGATCGGCAGCCCGTTGGCCGATGCGCTGATGCGCCATTTCGCGACCCCCACCTCGGTGGGCGTGATGGAAACCTTCCTGGTAATGGCGGCGCTGTACTTCGTCTTCATGATGGCGGGCGCGTTCGGTTATCGCGTGCCGCCGAGCGGCTGGACCCCGGCCGGCTGGACCGCACCGGTGACCAGCAGCAATGCCATGATCACCGCCAACCACGTGCACGTGAAAAAGGTCTGGGGCATCCCCCAGTTCTGGTTGCTGTGGGGCGTGTTGTGCCTGAACGTCTCGGCCGGTATTGGTGTGATCGGCATGTCCTCGCCGATGTTGCAGGAAGTGTTCGGTGGCCGTCTGATCGGCGTGGATGTGGGTTTCGCCAGCCTGGATCCGACCCAACTGGCCAGCATCGCGGCCATCGCGGCCGGCTTCACCGGGTTGCTCAGCCTGTTCAACATCGGCGGCCGGTTCTTCTGGGCCAGCATGTCCGACAAGCTCGGCCGCAAGAACACCTACACGTTGTTCTTCGTGCTGGGCATCTGCCTGTATGCAGCGGCTCCGTCGGCTGGCGGCATCGGCGGCATCGCGCTGTTCGCGGGCATCTTCTGCATCATCCTGTCGATGTACGGCGGCGGCTTCGCCACCATCCCGGCGTATCTGGCCGACCTGTTCGGTACCCAGATGGTCGGTGCGATCCACGGCCGGCTGCTGACCGCCTGGGCGACCGCCGGCATCCTGGGCCCGGTGGTGGTGGGTTACATGCGCGAGTACCAGCTGGCCCACGGCAGCCCGCCGTCACAGGTCTACAACACCACCATGTACATCCTTGCCGGCATGCTCGTGCTCGGCCTGATCTGCAATCTGTTGGTGCGCCCGGTGGCCGCGCGTCACTTCATGACGCCCGACGAACTGGCACGCGAAAAGCAGCTGGCCCACGAAAAGGTCGACCGCACCGGACACGGCGTGATTCCACCGGAACAAATGGCACGCATCGGTCATGGTGGCAACCCCGTACTGGTCGCGTTTGCCTGGCTGGCGGTGGGTATCCCGATGCTGTTCGGTATCTGGGTCACGCTGCAAAAAGCCTTCGTGCTGTTCCATTGAGATGAGATGACCAGTCCGTCTTCCCACTCCGTGCGTCCCGGCACTGTGGTGCGCACGGTCCGTCGCCATCGCGGCGGCCGCAGCGCCACGGTGCAGGATAGGGTGGCGGCCGAGATGCCAGTCGCCTTCATCTACAACGGCGTGCCGTTCGCGGTGATGATGGCCACGCCGGAGGACCTGGAGGATTTCGCACTCGGGTTCTCGTTGAGCGAAGGCATCGTCGATCACGCGCAGGACTTGCGCGTGATCGCGGTGGAGACGTTTCTGGAAGGCGCTTCGCTGCAGATCGAAATTCCGCCCGAGCGGGCAGCCGCGCTGGACCAGCGGCGGCGCAATCTGGACGGGCGCAGCGGTTGCGGGGTGTGCGGCAACGAATCCATCGAAGCGGTGCTGCGTGTGCCACCGGTGCTGCACTCGTCCCTGCAGATCGACGTGGATGCCTTGGCAAATGCATTGGATGCGTTGCACGCACGGCAGCCCATCGCCGCGCAGACCGGCGCCGTGCATGCGGCCGGTTGGGCCGATGCGCAAGGCAATGTGCAGCTGGTCCGCGAAGACGTGGGCCGGCATAACGCGCTGGATAAATTGATCGGTGCATTGGCGCGCGCGCGCATCGATGCATCGCACGGGTTCGCGGTGGTCACCAGCCGCGCCAGTTACGAAATGGCCATGAAAGCCGCGCAGGCCCGGATTCCGCTGCTCGCAGCGATTTCGGCGCCTACTGCGCTGGCGATCAGCCTGGCCGAAAGTGCGGGACTGACCCTGATCGGGTTTGCCCGCGATCACGATTGTGTCGTTTACAGCCATCCGCAGCGCCTGGATCTTGGCGTTGCGGTGGGAGAGCCCGCATGAGCAAGAAAACCATCAAGCAGTACGACAATCCCGCGGGCGGCTGGGGCGCATTGCGCTCGGTGGCCAAGCACCTGATGGAACAGGACATCGCCGTGCAGGGCGCCAAGACGCTGCTGCACGCAAACCAGCCGGACGGCTTCGACTGCCCCGGTTGCGCCTGGCCGGATCGCGACCACACGTCCACCTTCGAATTCTGCGAAAACGGCGCCAAGGCCGTGGCGGCCGAGTCCACCGCACGTCGCGCCGGGCCGGAGCTGTTCGCTTCGCACACCGTCAGCCTGCTGTCGCAATACAGCGACTACTGGCTGGAAGGGCAGGGCCGCCTGACCCACCCGATGCGCTACGACGCTGCGACCGATCACTACGTGCCGGTGAGCTGGGACGATGCCTTTGCGCAGATCGCGCGGCATCTCAATGGCCTGGCAACGCCGGATGAGGCGATCTTCTACACCTCCGGGCGCACCAGCAACGAGGCAGCGTTCTTGTATCAGTTGTTCGTGCGCGAGTTCGGCACCAACAACTTCCCCGATTGCTCCAACATGTGCCACGAGCCCTCCGGCACGGCGCTGCGTTCGCAGATCGGCGTGGGCAAGGGCACGGTGTCGCTGCACGATTTCGAGCTGGCCGACGCCATCTTCATCTTCGGGCAGAATCCGGGCACCAATCACCCGCGCATGCTGGGCGAGTTGCGTCAGGCGTCCAAGCGCGGTGCGGCGATTGCAGCGTTCAACCCGCTGCGCGAGCGCGGGCTGGAAAAGTTCGCCGACCCGCAGGACAAGCTGGAGATGTTGCACAACGGTTCCACGCGCATCGCCTCGGATTATTTCCAGCTCAAGATCGGCGGCGACCTGGCTGCGGTGAAGGGCATCATAAAGCATGTGCTGGAGCGCGATGCGCAGGCGCAGCGCGATGGTACGCCGCGCTTGCTGGACTTGGAGTTCATCCAGGCGCACACCGCCAATTTCGAGGCCTTCGCTGCCGACGTGCATGCGGAAAGCTGGGACACCATCGTCGAAGAATCCGGACTGGACGAAACTGCGCTGCGCAAAGCCGGCGAGATCTACCTCAATGCCGAGCGCGTCATTGCGTGCTGGGGCATGGGGATCACCCAGCACAAGCATTCGGTGGCGACCATCCACATGATCACCAACCTGCTGCTGCTGCGCGGCAACCTGGGCCGGCCCGGCGCGGGCGTCTGCCCGGTGCGCGGGCACAGCAACGTGCAGGGCGACCGCACGATGATGATCTATGAAAAACCGCCGGCCGCGTTCCTGGACAAGCTGCAATCGGTGTTCGGTTTCGCGCCGCCACGCGCAGACGGCTTCGATACCGTGGGTGCGATCGAGGCGATGCTGGATGGGCGCGGCAAGGTGTTCTTCGCGATGGGCGGCAATTTTGCTGCCGCCACGCCGGATACCGATGCCACGCACCGCGCGTTGCGCAACTGCGAATTGACCGTGCATGTCACCACCAAGCTCAATCGCAGCCACCTGGTGCATGGGCGCGATGCGTTGATCCTGCCGTGTCTGGGGCGCACCGAGATCGACATCCAGGATGCCGGCTCGCAAGGCGTGACGGTGGAAGATTCGATGAGCATGGTGCACCTGTCGGCCGGCATCAATCCGCCGGCCTCGCCGGACCTGCTGTCGGAACCGGCGATCGTGGCGCGCATGGCCGAAGCCACGCTGGGCGCACGCAGCGCGATCCGCTGGCGTTGGCTGGTAGGCGACTACGACCGCGTGCGCGATCTCATCGCGCAGGTGTTCCCGGACTTTGCCGGGTTCAACGAGCGCGTGCGTACGCCGGGTGGATTCCGTTTGTCCAACACCGCCCGCGATCGGCAGTGGGTGACGCCGGAACAACGCGCGGTGTTCAAGCCGCATGCGGTGCCCACCGACAACCCCATCCATCGCGCGCGTCGTAGCCACGCCGAGCAGATGGTGTTTACGCTGGCCACCACGCGTTCGCACGATCAATACAACACCACCATCTATGGGTTGGACGACCGCTATCGCGGCGTGTTCGGCGAGCGCCGTGTGCTGTTCATCAATGGGGCGGACATCGCGGCATTGAACATGAAGGCGGGCGATTGGGTGGACCTGGAAAGCCTGTGCGAGGACGGCGTGCGCCGCGAGGCGCGGCGTTTCCTGTTGGTGGACTACAACATCCCGCGCGGCTGCCTGGCCGCGTATTACCCAGAAACCAATGCACTGGTGCCGTTGTCCAGTTTCGCCGACGAGGCACGTACGCCGACCTCCAAGTCGATTCCGGTGATCGTGCTGCCGCACCGCGCCGAAACCGCCGACGCGGCACCGCGCGATATCGGAGCGGTGCTTGTCCGCTGACCCACAGCTCACCGTGCAGCTGCTGCAGGTACTTGCCGACGCGCCCGATGGCGTGTCGCTTGCCAGGTTATGCAAGCACCTGGGGGTGCGCATGAGCGTGCTGCTGCGCACGCTCGCCTGGTTGGGGACGGCGAACCTGGACGGTCAGCCAGGCCCGGGTTGGGTCCGCGTGGAAGATCGCGGCGAGCGGCAATTTGCGGTTCTCACGTCTGTTGGTTTGATGGAGCAGGTGCAGCGTGCAACGGTGCAAGAGTCGCAGGACGACTGAGCGATTCGTTGGTTACTTTTTTCGCTGCTTACAAGAACGTGCTTGCAGAGTGTCCTGCGATGGTGAGCGGGCAAGGACGCTGGCAGCAAACTTGAAAACGTCGAGTGCGCGGCGCGCTCACTGCTTGCGGGACACGCCGTAAACCCATCCATGGGGGCTCGATGGCGGCATCCATGCCGCCAACGGTTCCGCAACCGGCGAGGACACCGCACCAGACAGTTGGTCGGCGGTTTTATAAAAGCGGCTTGTGGTGCGAAGACGGCGCAGCTTCGCGCTTGAGTGCCGCAACCTAACCGCGCCCAGGCATAGCGAAAGCGGACGTCGCCTGTCGCTTGCACTGACACCCCCGACTATCTCAACTGGTCCTTGCCCGCAGCAAACGCGAAGACCTCACACCTTGCTGGCTAAGTAGCTAATGATTGCGGGCTACGTTTTGTCGGGCACTTCTGCGAGTGCGTCTGTTTCAAGACGAGCAACGCGCAATCCACAACACCGTCGGTCACGTCTGTAACTTTTTACCGACCGGCTAGCCTGCGCAAAGCGCTGCCGGGATCTGCCAGAATCGGCCGTCTTGCTTCCTGGATGCCGATCAACGATGACTGCCGCCGTGCCGCTCGCCACACCCACCAATTCACCCGCGCGCGTGCTGTTCGCCAGCCTGATCGGCACCACCATCGAGTTTTTCGATTTCTATATCTACGCCACCGCCGCAGTGCTGGTGTTCCCCACGCTGTTCTTTCCCGCCGGCGATGGCAGTGCGGCGATGCTGCAGTCGTTGGCGACCTTTGCGGTGGCGTTTGTCGCGCGGCCGGTGGGATCGGCGGTGTTCGGTCACTTCGGCGACCGGGTAGGGCGCAAGGCCACGCTGGTGGCGGCGCTGCTGACGATGGGCCTGTCGACGGTGGCGATCGGCCTGCTGCCCAGTTACGCGCAGATCGGAGTATTTGCTCCTGCATTGCTGGCGCTGTGCCGCTTCGGCCAGGGGTTGGGTCTGGGCGGCGAATGGGGCGGGGCCGTGCTGCTCGCCACCGAGAACGCGCCGCCGGGCAAGCGCGTGTGGTACGGCATGTTTCCGCAACTGGGCGCGCCGCTGGGGTTTTTGTTGTCCACCGGCACCTTTCTGGGCATGGGCGCAGCGCTGGACGATGCGCAGTTCATGCAGTGGGGCTGGCGCGTGCCGTTTTTGGCCAGTGCCTTGCTCGTACTGACGGGGCTGTGGGTACGCCTGAGCATCACCGAGACGCCGGATTTCCAGAAGACGCTGGACCGCAAGACGCGTGTCAGGCTGCCGCTGGGCACCGTGGTCTCGCAGCATTGGCCGGCACTGATCGTCGGCACGTTGGGCGCGTTCGCCACCTTCGTGCTGTTTTATCTGATGACGGTCTTTGCACTGGGCTATGGCACCAAGACACTGGGCTATGACAAGGAACAATTCCTGTTGTTGCAGATGGCCGGCATCGTGTTTTTTGCGCTGGGCATTCCGTTGTCGGCCAAGTTTGGCGACCGGCACGGCGCGCCGCTGGCGATGATGCTGGCCAGCATCGCCATCGTGGCATTCGGCCTGGCGTTTGCGCCGCTGTTTCAGGCCAGCCACCCGTTGCAGGTGCTGGGGTTCCTGTCTTTGGGGTTTTTCTTCATGGGCCTGACCTATGGTCCCTGCGGCACGCTGCTGGCCGAGCTGTATCCCACCGAGGTGCGCTACACCGGCGCGTCGCTGTCGTTCAATCTTGCCAGCATCCTGGGTGCGGCGCCGGCGCCCTACGTGGCCACGCAACTGGCGGCCAGTTACGGCGTGCAATCGGTGGGGTATTACCTGGGCGGGGCGGCGGTGCTGAGCCTGGTTGCGCTGGTAGTGGCGCGACGGTGGCGTCGCTGACCGGAGATCGCGACGGTTGATGGAGTGTCCGGATCGTGCAGCAGCACGGCGGCGCACGATGACGCGATACCGTGAACGCCTCAGTGCGCTGCCGTAGAGCCGTGCTGTTGGTCTGGCTTCTAGCCGAAGATCCGCTTGAGCGTGCGGCCCAGCCAGCCACCGTGCTGATGGGTGCGCGAAAACCGGTCCAGGTGTGCGATCACCTGCGGTGCGTAGGCCTGATCGTCGCCGCGAATATGGTTGAACAGCCAGCGCGAGAGCATGTTGCGCAGCTCGTCGCTGACGTCTTCGCCGGCCTGGAAGCGCAGGCGGTATTCGCCGACCCGTTTGCCGAATACCGCATGCACGCGCTGGTGCGCCTGGCTGAAGGGATAGCCGGCTTCCTGCATCAATTCTTCTTCGAAGGCGAAGTGCGAGAGCGTGTAATCGATCAGTTCGTCGATCACCTCCGCCACTGCCAGTTGCTGCAGACTGGTCTGCGCAACATGCAGCTGATTGATCATGTCCACAATGCGCCGGTGTTGATGATCGATCACCTCGATCCCGGTGTTGAGGTCGTCCTGCCAGACCAGCAGTGCCATCGAAGTCCCTTGCCCAGTGCGATGGGCATACGGTAAGCCGCGCACGCCGGCCGGGCGTTGATCTGGATCAAGGCATGTCGGCAGGCGCGTCATCCGCACGCGCCGCTTGGGCCTGCCGACGATGCAGCATCAGCTTGCCAGACGCACCTGGTTACGGCCGCCGGCCTTGGCCAGATACAGGTGCTTGTCCGCTTCGTTCAGCAGGTAATGCAGCGACTGGTCGCTTTCGCTGGCGATGCATACGCCGATGCTCACCGTCATGCTCAACGTCTCGTCTCCCACGCGCACGCGCAGGGCGCTGATGCGCTCGCGCAGGGTTTCGAAATAGCTGGTGGCGTTGGCGGCATCCAGCCCGGGCACCAACAGGCAGAATTCCTCGCCACCGAAGCGTGCGACCAGATCTTGCGGCCGCGCATGCCCGGACACCGACGCGGCCACCGCACGCAACGCTTGGTCGCCGGCCTCGTGGCCCCAGGTGTCGTTGATGTGCTTGAAATGGTCGATATCCACCATCGCGGCGGTCACCGTCTGGTCCTCCAACAACAGCTTGGGAATGACCCGTTGGCTCTGTTCCAGAAAATAGCGCCGGTTGGGCAGGCCGGTGAGGAAGTCGCGGGTGGCAAGATCCTGCAGCGTGCCGATCAGTTCCAACTGGTCCACGTTTTGCGACACGCGGCAGAAGAATTCTTCGCGCGAAAAGGGTTTGCGCAGGAAGTCGTTGGCGCCGTTCTTCAGGAAACGCGGAATCAGCGACGAATCGCTGTTGCCGGATATGCCGATCACCGCCACCTTGTCGCGCGAGCGGATCGCGCGCAGCCGGCGGGTGAATTCCACGCCATCTATTCCAGGCATTTCCTGGTCGACGATGGTCAGGCGAATGTCGGGGTCGCGTTCGATCGCATCCAGCCCGGCAGCGCCGTCGGCCGCCAGCACCACGCGGTAGCCGTACATCGACAGCAGGGCGCCGGCATAGGTGCGTGCCGACAGCGAGTCGTCCACCACCAGGGCGGCGATCCGGCGATTGCGCTCCAGGCGCTGCACCAGCCATGCCAGGTACTCGATGCTGCCCGGCGCATTCTTCAGCACGTAATCGATGATCTGCTGCTGCAGCACGCGCTGGCGCAGGTCTTCGTCGTACACGCCGCTGACCACCACGGTGGGCAGTTTGCGCGAGAGAAAGAATTCCACGACCTTGTCGCGGTCGCCGTCGACCAGCACCAGGCCGGTGAGGACCAGAAACCAGCCGTCCTCTTCGTCCAATACACGCGCCGCTTCGGCCAGGGTCGAGACGACCGTGACCGGGAGTTCCACGCGTTGCTCGATGGCTTCGCGCAGCATGCTGGTGAACGTGCGCGAGTTCTCCACCAACAGCACGCGCTGCGGCAGGACTGCACTTTCACTATTGCGATGTAGGGTACCTGGGGACATCGGCTGGCCGTCTGGATCGAACCGTCAGGTCAGCTAACGGCCCTGCTCGCCAAAACTTGAGCACCGCGTTCCAAAGCGTGGCGGTCACCACAGCGCATCGCGCAGCCGATACCAGCTCATCGCCGCCACCAGCAGCGGGGTCCGCAGCCGCTGCCCGCCAGGGAACGGGCGGTGGCCGATGCGTTCGAACACGTCCAGGCGCCGGCTCTGGCCGGCGATGGCCTCGGCAATGACCTGGCCGGCCAGGCCGGTGGCCGCCACGCCATGTCCGGAAAAGCCCTGTGCGAAGTACAGGTTGGGCGCCAGCCGGCCCCAGTGCGGCGCACGGTTGCGCGAGATGTCCACGTAGCCGCCCCACAGCGTTTCCAGCGGCACATCGTGCAGTTGCGGAAATACCGTATGCATGCGCTGGGTCATCAGGCGCTGCAAGCCCGCAGGCGGACGCGAGGAGTAACTGGCACGCCCGCCGAACAGCAGGCGGTGATCGGCACTGAGCCGATAGTAATCCAATGCCCAGTTGGTATCGGCGACCGCCATGTCGTTGGCGATCAGCGCGCGTGCACGCGCCTGTCCCAATGGCGGCGTGGCGCCGACATAGGTGCCGACCGGCATGATGCGCCGCTCCAGCGGCGGGGCGATGCCGTGCAGCAGGGCATTGCCGGCGATCACGCCGAACGCGGCGGTCACGTTGCCGTGGGCGGTATGCATCACCACGCGCGCCCCGGGTTGCTGCCTGGTCACGGCCGAATCTTCGTAGATGCGCACGCCGGCGGCCAGCGCGGCCCGTGCCAGGCCCAATGCATAGGCCAGCGGATGCAGATGGCCGCTGGCGGGGTCGAACATGGCGCCCAGGTACAGCGGGCTGTCCAGCATCTGGCGGGTGCGTGTGCGGTCCCACCACTGCAGCGGGTAGTCGTAGCGTTCGGCCATGCGCACGATGCCGTGCTGCAGCGCCTGCACCTGACGCGGCTTCAGCGGCACATGCGCGTGGCCGTCGCGCCAGTCGCAGGCGATGGCATGGCCGGCGATGCGTGCGCGCAGCAGGCGCATGCCGTCGCGCGAGAAATCGAACAACAGGCGAGCATCGTCGTTGCCGACCAGCGCTTCCAGCGTTTCCTGCTCGCACCCGTAGCCAACGATGGCCTGGCCGCCATTGCGCCCTGACGCGCCCCAGCCCACACGTCGGGCTTCCAGCACGGTGACGGCGTAACCGGCCTCGGCCAGCGCCAGCGCAGCGGTAAGGCCGGTATAGCCACCGCCGAGAATGCAGACGTCGGCGTGCTCGGCGCCTTGCAGGCGCGGTTGTTGGGGTAGGGCTGGCGTGCTGCGTGCGTACCAGCTGTCCGGATACCCGTTGCCCGGCGAGTTGCCGTGCGGCAGTGGCGCGAGCGGGCGAGCCATCACACGGTGCGCAGGTACCGCGCGTAATCCAGGTCCGGTACCTGCGCCTGGTAGTCGAGCAGCTCGCGTTGTTTCTGCTGGCCGAATACGTGCTGGAACTGCGTGCCGAACTGCTCGCCGATGAAGTCGCTGCCGAGGAACGCATCCACCGCGCCTTGCCAGCTGCGTGGGGCGAACACCGACTGTGCGTACGCATTGCCGGTGATGGGCGCGGCGGGTTCGGTCGGCTGCCGCAGGCCGTCCAGTATCGCGGCCAGCACGGCTGCAGCGACCAGATATGGGTTGGCATCGGCGCCGGCAATGCGGTGTTCGATGCGGGTGTTGTGCGCATCGCTGTGCGGGATGCGCAGTGCCACGGTACGGTTGTTGAAGCCCCAGCTCGCATCCAGCGGCACGAACGCATTGCTGACGAAGCGGCGATAGCTGTTGGCATGCGGGGCGAACATCAAGAGCGAGGCATCTGCATGCCGCTGTAGCCCGGCGATGGCGTGGCGTAGCGGCTGCGCAGGCGCGTCGGGGGCGCTGGCCAGCACGTTGTGCCCGGCGGCATCGAGCAAGCTCACATGCAGATGCAAACCGCTGCCGGCCTGGCCGGGGAAAGGCTTGGCCATGAAACTGGCCAGCTTGCCCTGCTGCTGCGCAATGGCTTTGATGGTGCGCTTGAGCAGAACCGCCTCGTCGCAGGCCGCCACCGCATCGGCACGGTGTTGCAGATTGATTTCGAACTGGCCGGGTGCGTACTCGGCCACGGCGGTGTCGGCCGGAATGCCTTGCTGTCTGCAAGCGACGGTGACCGCATCGGTGAAGCCACGCTGGTCGTCCAGATCCTGCAGCGAATAGACCTGCGTGCTGTCGCTGCGTTCGCCGGTGATCGGGTCGCGCGGGGTTTGCGGGCGCCCCTGTGCATCGGCCACCGCATCGAACAGATAGAACTCCAGCTCTACTGCGATGACCGGGGTCAGGCCAAGTGCGCCAAACCCCTGCAGCACGCGCTGCAACACCGCGCGCGGGGCGACCTCGAACAGCCCGCCTTCGGGGGTGTGCATCGCCAGCAACAGCTGCGCCATCGGCCGTGGCGCCCAGGGCACCGGGCGTAGCGAGCCTTCGATCGGCCGGCAGATGCGGTCGGCGTCGCCGATCGCGTAGCCAAGACCGGTTTCTTCCACGGTGTTGCCGGTGATGTCGGTGGCGATCAGCGACATCGGCAGGCACACGCCGTCGCGATACACCTTGCGCAGCGCGTCGGCGGTCACGCGCTTGCCGCGCAGCACGCCATTGGTGTCGGGCAGTAACAGATCGACCGACTCGCACCCGGCGATGCGAGAGAGGGTGTGGGCATCGGCAGCGGGCAGGGACGCGACGGAAGTCTCGGAAGCCATGGGCAACACCTGCGAAGTCGCCGCGCAGCGTAGCAAAGCGTGCGTGAGCAATCGCAAGCGCAGTGGCGCGCCTGGCAATGCCGGCGATGGCGCGGTAACTTCGACCGTATCGACGTTCCACCCAACGCACCGGATTTTCGCGCATGGCTGTCGTTCCGCTGGTCGGCCTGCCGACCGATCGCATCCTGCAAGGGCCTCATCGGTTCCTGGCCGCCGGCGAGAAGTACATCCGCGCGGTGGTCGAGGCAGCCGGTGCGATGCCGGTGCTGTTGCCCAGCCTACAGCCGGCATTGGATGCGGGCGCGTGGCTGGAGCGGCTGGATGGGCTGCTGTTGACCGGAGCGGTCAGCAATGTGGAGCCGCATCACTACAGCGACGAGCCCAGCTGGGAAGGCAACCCGCGCGACCCGGCGCGCGATGCCACCAGCCTCGGGCTGATCCCGCAGGCGCTTGCGCGTGGCCTGCCGGTGCTGGCGATCTGCCGCGGGCTGCAGGAAGTCAACGTGGCCTTGGGCGGGCGCCTGCATCAGCGCGTGCACGACGTGCCCGGCCTGGCCGATCACCGGGAAGACGCCGGCACACCGATAGACACGCAATACGGTCCGGCGCATGTGGTGCACCTGCATCCCGGCGGCTGGCTGGCGGGCATGAGCGACAGCGCCCAGGTGTGGGTCAATTCCCTGCACGGGCAGGGCATTGCCACGCTGGCCGAGGGCTTGCTGATCGAAGCCACCGCGCCGGACGGTCTGATCGAAGCGTTCCACGGCCCCGGCCCGGGCTTTCTGCTGGCGGTGCAATGGCATCCGGAATGGCGTGTCACACAGCATCCGTTCTACCGTGCCATCTTTCAGGCCTTCGGCGAGGCCTGTCGCCAATACGCCGCGCGACGCGGCAAGTGAGGTTGCATGTCCATCCGCACACGTTCGCGCAAAACCACGCCCACGCAGCCGGAGAGCGCGCTGCGCCGCTGGCTCAAGGAGCGCAGCATCACCGAGGTGGAATGCCTGGTGCCGGACATCACCGGCAACGCACGCGGCAAGATCATTCCCGCCGACAAGTTCTCGCACGATTACGGTACGCGCCTGCCGGAAGGCATCTTTGCCACTACCGTGACCGGCGATTTCCCGGACGACTACTACGCGCTGACCTCGCCATCGGATTCGGACATGCATCTGCGCCCGGATGCCAGCACCGTGCGCATGGTGCCGTGGGCGGCCGACCCCACTGCGCAGGTCATCCACGACTGCTATACCAAGGATGGCCAGCCGCACGAACTTGCCCCGCGCAATGTGCTGCGCCGCGTGCTGGATGCCTATGCCCAGGCCGAGCTGCAACCGGTGGTGGCGCCTGAGCTGGAATTCTTCCTGGTGCAGAAAAACACCGACCCCGACTTCCCGCTGTTGCCGCCGGCCGGGCGCTCGGGGCGGCCGGAAACGGCGCGGCAGTCGTACTCGATCGACGCAGTCAACGAGTTCGACCCCATCCTGGACCTGATGTACGACTATTGCGATGCGATGGAACTGGACGTGGACACGCTGATCCACGAGTCCGGCGCCGCGCAGTTGGAAGTCAACTTCACCCATGCCGATCCGATGTCGCGTGCGGACCAGGTGTTCCTGTTCAAGCGCACCATGCGCGAAGCCGCGCTGCGGCACGGTGTGTATGCCACGTTCCTGGCCAAACCAATGGAAACCGAGCCAGGCAGTGCGATGCATATCCACCAGAGCCTGCTGCATGCCGGCACCGGCAAGAACGTGTTCAGCGGCAAGCGCGAGGGCGGCTTCAGCGATACCTTCGCGCATTATCTGGGCGGCCTGCAGAAATACATTCCGATGGCGATGGGCCTGCTGGCGCCCAACGTCAATTCTTACCGGCGATTGATGTTCGGCGAGGTGTCGCCGAGCAATGTGCTGTGGGGCTTCGACAACCGCACCTGCGGGCTGCGCGTGCCCATCGATGTGCCGCAGAACATGCGGGTGGAAAGCCGCTTTGCCGGCTCCGACGCCAACCCGTATCTGGCCATGGCCGCGACGCTGGCATGCGGGTTATTGGGGATTGGCGAAAAGCTCGAGCCGACCGCGCCGATCAGCAGCAATGGCAAGGAGCAAGGCTACGATTTGCCGCGCTCGCTGGGCGAGGCGCTGGATGAGCTGGAAGGCTGCGAGGCGTTGCAGGAGATGTTGGGGCGGCGGTTCGTGCGTGCGTACATCTCGGTGAAGCGGAAGGAGTACGAGACGTTTTTCCGGGTCATCAGTTCGTGGGAACGGGAGTTCTTGTTGTTGAATGTGTGAGCTGCGTGATTGAGACCCGTGCCGAGCGTTTTCCTTCTCCCGCCCGAAGGGCGGATGAGGGTGCGGTGTCGGGTGGTGTTGAAGCGTGGCTTGTGCCTACGCGTTTTTGGTGATTCAAATTTAAAGCAGAGCTTTCACGCCCTTCGGGCGCGAGTCACTTTCTTTTTCTTTGCTTGTGCAGAGAAAGTAATCAAAGAAAGCACACCCCGTCCTCGCGCCCTGCGCGCCTTCGGCGCTACGGGTGCGCAAGTCCGGCAGAAATTTTTGTAAGGGACATCCATGTCTCTACAAAAACCTCGCGCATCCATGCGCGCCGCCCTGCGTAGGCGAGTCAGTGCTGGTAGGAAGCCGAAAGCGTCGTCGAAATGTCCAGGCCGCCTACGTCGCCAAACGTTTCCTTCTGCCATCGGGACATTGTCCTTCTTCATGGGGGAGAAGGTGCCCGAAGGGCGGATGAGCGCGACGTCGGCGGCAGTTGAAGTTCTCGAGGCCGACTTGTTTGCCGGGCGTGCAAGGGATTGGCCGGGCGATCTGCAAAGCCGTCCACGGTCCGGCAACGGGGCCTGGGTATGCTGGTAACTCCTCATGCGCGGAGCAGGTCGTGGATCCTTCGGTGCTCAAGGCGTTGCAGCAGCTCGACGCCGCCCATCATCTGCATCCGTTCAACGACAATGCGGCGTTGGCGCAGAAGGGCACGCGCATCCTGACGCGCGGTGAGGGCGTGTACGTGTGGGATGCCGATGGCAACCAGTTGCT
Source organism: Xanthomonas sp. D-36-1 (assembly GCF_017746155.1). Classification (NCBI taxonomy): domain Bacteria; kingdom Pseudomonadati; phylum Pseudomonadota; class Gammaproteobacteria; order Lysobacterales; family Lysobacteraceae; genus Xanthomonas; species Xanthomonas sp. D-36-1. The sequence goes on along the minus strand of NZ_JAGHWR010000090.1, from coordinate 39,589 downwards.
GGATGCGTTCGGCGGATTGTGGTGCGTCAATGTCGGCTATGGGCGCAAGGAACTGGCGCAGGCAGCGGCAAGGCAGATGGAGCAGCTGGCGTACTACAACAGCTTTTTCCAGTGCACCACCGAGCCCACCATCCAGTTGGCGGCCAAGCTGGCGGAGTTGGCGCCGGGCGATCTGAATCATGCGTTCTTCGCCAATTCCGGGTCCGAGGCCAACGACACCATCCTGCGCCTGGTGCGGCATTTCTGGGCCGTGCAGGGGCAGCCGCAAAAACGCATCTTCATCGGCCGCCATGATGGTTATCACGGCACCACCATGGCCGGCGCCAGCCTGGGCGGCATGAAGGGGATGCATCAGCAGGGCGGGTTGCCGATTGCCGATATCCACCACATCGCACCGCCGTATCACTTCGGCGATGGCCGGAAGAGGGATCCGGAGGAATACGGGTTGCTGGCGGCACGTCGTTTGGAAGACAAGATTCTGGCACTCGGCCCGGAACATGTGGCCGCGTTTATCGGTGAACCGATCATGGGCGCGATCGGCGTCTACATCCCACCGCGCAGTTACTGGCCGGAAATCGAGCGGATCTGCCGGCGCTACGACGTCTTGCTGGTCGCCGATGAAGTGATCTGCGGTTTCGGGCGTACTGGCGAATGGTTCGGTGCGGAGTATTTCGGCTTCCAGCCCGACGTGATGACGCTGGCCAAAGGCATCACCTCCGGCTACATCCCGTTGGCGGCAGCCATGTTCAACGACCGCGTGGCCGGTGTGCTCAAGACCCAAGGCGGCGAGCTGGCGCACGGTGGCACCTATGCCGGGCATCCGGTGTGCGCGGCGGTGGCGCTGGAAAACCTGCGCCTGCTGCAGGACGAAGGCATCGTCGAGAACGCGCGCACGCAGATAGCGCCGTACCTGGCGCAGCGCTGGGCCGCGCTGGGCGAGCACCGGCTGGTCGGCGAGGCACGCATCGCCGGGCTGGTCGGGGCGCTGGAACTGGTGCCGGACAAACAGCGTCGCGGTGCGTATTTCCCAAGGCGCGGGCGGGTAGGGGCGATGTGTCGCGATTTCGCGCTGCGCCGCGGTCTGATCCTGCGCGCGACCTACGATGCCATGCTGCTGTCGCCGCCGTTGATCATCACCCGCGCGCAGGTCGACGAATTGTTCGACAAGGCCTGGGCTGCGCTGGACGATACCGCGCAGGCGCTGGGTCGATAGCTCCCGCAAAACCTCCCTCCGCACAGCATCGGGCAGCGACGAGGTCGCTGAGCACGCATGCGCCGGCACGATGCCATCGCGGCAACTGCCGCGCTCGCCAGCCGGCAAGCCCTATCTGTGCCGGCCTCGCTGCGCTGGGCAAACCGGGGCGCAGTGGTAGGCTGGGAAGAGACCGGATTCGAGACCGGCCGCCCCATCGCGCTGCCTGGAGACCCACATGACGCTGCGACTGCTCGCCCTGACGCTGTCCATCACCCTGCTGTCCGGCTGTGGCGGCGCTGGCGCGCCCGGCAGGACCGACGCGCAGGCCAAGGTGCTCAACGTCTACAACTATTCCGATTACATCGCCGAAGACACCATTCCCGCGTTCGAAAAGAGCACCGGCATCAAGGTGACCTACGACGTGTTCGACAGCGACGAAATGGTGGAAACCAAGTTGCTGGCCGGCGGCAGCGATTACGACGTGGTGGTGCCCACGCTGAACTTCTTCGGCCGGCAAATCCAGGCCGGCGTCTTCCTGCCGCTGGACAAGAGCAAGATCCCCAATCTGGTCAATCTGGATCCGGACGTGATGCGCCGCATCGCCGCGCAGGACCCGAACAACGCCTATGGCGTGCCGTACATGATCGGCACCACCGGCATCGGCTACAACGTCGACAAGCTCAAGGCGATCTTCGGCAACACCGATGTCGCCAACAGCTGGGATCTGGTGTTCAAGCCGGAGAATCTGTCCAAACTCAAGGACTGTGGCGTGACCATCCTGGACACGCCTTCGGACATGATTCCCATCGCGCTCAATTATCTCGGGCTCGATCCGCACAGCACCACGCCGGCCGAGATCGAAAAGGCCGCCGCGCTGATCAAGACCATTCGCCCGTATGTGCAGAACTTCCACTCCAGCCAGTACGTCACCTCGCTGGCCAACGGCAACACCTGCCTGGCGGTGGGCTGGTCCGGCGACATCATCCAGGCGCGCGACCGTGCCGTGGAAGCCGGCAACAACATCAAGGTGGCCTACGCCATTCCGAAGGAGGGCGCGCCGCAATGGTTCGACATGCTGGCCATTCCCAAGGATGCCAAGCATCCTGACAACGCCTACGCCTTCATCAATTATCTGTTGAAGCCGGACGTGGCCGCGGCCAATACCAACTTCATCCATTACGCCAACCCGGTGCGCACCGCCACGCCGTTGGTGGATGCGGCGATCCGCAACGACACCACCATCTACCCGCCTCCGGAGGTGACCGCCAAGATGTTCACCTATGCCATCAATCCGCCTGAAGTGGACCGGCTGTACACGCGGCTGTGGACCGAGATCAAGACCGGGCATTGACCTGCTGCGTTGACGGCGGGTGCTGCGCCCGAGCGCAGTGCTGCCTCGTGCAACGGCCCATGCCGCGGGCCCGGCGCACGGCGTAGGGGTGGCACCGTCGGGACCTGGTAGGCCGATTGCCAGCTGACTGGCTCATCACGCAATCTGTACCGGGCAGTTCAAATAATTGTATGGTTGCGCCGCCATTGCCGACGCCGCCGAGACGGCCGCGGTGTGGCGCGCCTCGCCCATCACACAGGACGCATCCTTTTGAGCAACCACGACCATCAGTCCAACGACGGCCAGTCTTCGGCCACGGATGCGCAGGGCGCAGGCGCGCGCGACGAGCAGGAGGCGCCCAAGCCCTCGCCGTTGAAGAACCCCAAGGTGAAGTGGACGCTGATCCTGGTCGGGGTGCTGGTGCTGATCTTGCTGGTGGTGTGGCTGGCCTATTACCTGATCAAGGGCCGCTACATGCAGGACACCAACAACGCCTATCTGCAGGCCGATTCGGTGGCCGTGGCACCGCGCGTCAGCGGCTACGTGACCAAGGTGCTGGTGAGCGACAACCAGATCGTGGAGGCCGGCCAGCCGCTGCTGCAGATCGACGACCGTACCTACCAGGCCACCCTGCAGCAGGCCGAAGCCGCCATTGCCGCACGCCAGGCCGATATCGTTGCTGCCACCGCCAATGTCTCCGCACAGGAATCGGCGCTGCTGCAGGCGCGCACCCAGGTCACCGCAGCTGCTGCCAGCCTCAAGTTCGCCCAGGCCGAAGTGAAGCGCTTCGCGCCGTTGGCCGCCTCCGGCGCAGACACCCACGAACATCAGGAAAGCCTGCAGCACGATCTTGCACGCGCACGCGCCCAGTACGACGCCGCGCAGGCGCAGGCCAAGGCCGGCGAGAGCCAGATCCAGGCCAGCCGCGCGCAATTGGAACAGGCACAGGCCGGCGTAAAACAGGCCACCGCCGATGCCGACCAGGCGCGCGTGGCGGTAGAAGACACCCGTCTGACCAGCCGTATCCACGGCCGGGTTGGCGACAAGACCGTGCAGGTGGGCCAGTACCTCGGCGCCGGCACCCGCACCATGACCATCGTGCCGCAGCAATCGCTGTATCTGGTTGCCAATTTCAAGGAAACCCAGGTCGGCCTGATGCGTCCCGGCCAGCCCGCCGAGATCGAGGTCGATGCGCTTTCCGGCGTAAAGCTGCACGGCAAGGTCGAGAGCCTGTCGCCGGGCACCGGCTCGCAGTTCGCATTGCTCCCGCCGGAAAACGCCACCGGCAATTTCACCAAGGTGGTCCAGCGCGTGCCGGTGCGCATTCGTGTGCTGGCCGGTGAAGAGGCGCGCAAGGTGCTGGTGCCGGGTATGTCGGTGGAGGTCACTGTGGACACGCGCTCGGCCAAGGACGCCAAACAGCGTGCCGAACAAGAATCCGACCGCGTGCAGGAGCAGGAGCGCGCGCGATGAGTGCAGCGGCCGCCACCGGCCCGCGTGCCGGCGGCAGCGCCCAGCGCGAGAAGGCCGAGCCGGGCGCCTGGCTGGCGGTGCTGGCCGGCACCATCGGCTCGTTCATGGCGACGCTGGATATTTCCATCGTCAATGCCGCGCTGCCCACCATCCAGGGCGAGGTCGGCGCCAGCGGCACCGAAGGTACCTGGATTTCCACCGCCTACCTGGTGGCCGAGATCATCATGATCCCGCTGACCGGCTGGTTCGTGCGCACGCTGGGCCTGCGCAATTTCCTGTTGATCTGTGCGGTGATGTTCACCGCGTTCTCGGTGGTGTGCGGGCTGTCGACGTCGCTGTCGATGATGATCATCGGCCGCGTCGGGCAAGGCCTGGCCGGCGGCGCCCTGATTCCGACCGCACTGACCATCGTCGCCACGCGGTTGCCGCCCAGCCAGCAGACCATGGGCACCGCCTTGTTCGGCATGACCGTGATCATGGGCCCGGTGATCGGCCCGCTGCTTGGCGGCTGGCTGACCGAAAACGTCAGCTGGCACTACGCGTTTTTCATCAACGTGCCGATCTGCGTTGGCCTGGTCGCGTTGCTGCTGCTCGGTCTCAAACACGAAAAGGGCGACTGGGCAGGCCTGCTCAACGCCGATTGGCTGGGCATCTACGGGTTGACCGCGGGTCTGGGCGGGCTGACCGTGGTGCTGGAAGAAGGCCAGCGCGAGCGCTGGTTCGAGTCCAGCGAGATCAATACCCTGAGCCTGATTGCGTTGAGCGGATTCATTGCGCTGGTGATCAGCCAGTTCCGGCGGCGCCCCCCGGTGATCCGCCTGTCGCTGCTGCTGCAGCGCAGCTTCGGCGCGGTCTTCATCATGGTCATGGCGGTGGGCATGATTCTGTTCGGCGTCATGTACATGATTCCGCAGTTCCTGGCAGTGATCTCCGGCTACAACACCGAGCAGGCCGGATACGTGCTGCTGCTGTCCGGCCTGCCGACCGTGTTGCTGATGCCGATGATGCCCAAGCTGCTGGAAACGGTGGACGTGCGCATCTTGGTGATTGCCGGGCTGATCTGCTTTGCCGCTGCCTGTTTCGTCAATCTGTCGTTGACTGCCGACACCGTGGGCACGCACTTCGTCGCCGGGCAGCTGCTGCAGGGCTGCGGCCTGGCGTTGGCGATGATGTCGCTCAACCAGGCGGCGATTTCGTCGGTGCCGCCGGAACTGGCAGGCGATGCCTCGGGCCTGTTCAATGCCGGCCGCAACCTGGGCGGCTCGGTCGGGCTGGCGCTGATCTCCACCTTTCAGGAGCGCCGCATGACCTTCCACACCGAAACCATCGGCAGCTCGATCACCGCCAACGCCAGCCGTGCGCAGGAAGCGCTGGCCGGCCTGACCGCACAGATGCAGGGCAGTGCCGGCGGCGAGGCGGCGGTGCGCTCGATCGCCCAGTTCGCCCGCGTCGTGCAACAGCAGGCCCTGGTGATGACCTATAGCGATCTGTTCTGGATCTTCGGCGTGATCGTGGTCTGCACGATTCCGCTGGCCTTTTTGCTCAAGCCGTTACCCAAGGGGGCGCACCTTGCAATGCACTGATTCCATGCGCCTGATCCGCATGCCGCTGGCTGCGGCGTTGAGTACGCTGCTGCTTGGCGGCTGCATGCTCGGCCCCAACTACACCAAGCCGCCAGCGGTTGCCGACGCGGCAATGCAAGCGCCCGCCCTGCATCGCGCCAGCGGCGCGGACGTGGTCGCCGCCGCACCCCTGAATCACTGGTGGGAGGAACTGCACGACCCGCTCCTGACCCAATTGGTCACCCAGGCATTGGCCGACAGCCCCAACCTGCGCGCGGCGCAGGCGCGGCTGCGCGCAAACCGCGCGCTGGCCCAGCAACGCCGCGCCGAACGCCTGCCCAAGCTCAACGCCAGTGCGGTGTATGCCTACGCCGAGCCGCCGCAGACCATCGTCGATACGCTCGGCGGGCTGCAACAGGGTCAACCCGGCCAGCCGCCGACGGCCGGCAGCCAGGCGCTGGATCTGGAAAAGACCGAGATCTACAGTGCCGGCTTCGATGCCAGCTGGGAGCTGGATTTCTTCGGCCGCCGCCGTCGCGCCGCCGAAGGCGCGCTGGCGCAGGCGCAGGCCTCCGAGGCCGAGCTCGCCGATGCGCAAGTGCAGCTGGCCGCCGAAGTCGGGCAGGTCTACCTCAATTACCGCGGCTTGCAGGCGCGACTGGCCATTGCCGATGCCAACCTGGGCAAGATTCGCCAGTCGCTGCAGCTGGTGCAGCAACGCCGCGGGCAGGGCGCCGCCTCGGACCTGCAGGTCGAGCAGATCGCCACCCAGGTGCAGCAACAGCAAGCCCAGCGCCTGCCGCTGGAAATGCAATCGCAGGAGGCGCTGGACCAGCTGGCGTTGATGGTCGGGCGCGAGCCCGGCGCGCTGGATGCGCAGCTCAGCACGCCGCAGCCTTTGCCGATGTTGCCGACACAGGTCCGCGTGGACGATGCCGGTGCGTTGATCCGCCGGCGCCCGGACGTGCGCAAGGCCGAGCGCGAGCTGGCCGCCTCCAGCGCGCAGATCGGCGAGGCATTGAACGGCTACTTCCCGCAGGTGAGTCTGCTGGGCGGGTTGAGCTGGGTCGCCGGCTCGCCGAGCGATTTCAATTCCGATGCGCGGACCACATTGGCCGTGCCGATGCTGCGCTGGTCGATCTTCGACTTCGGCAAGACCCGCGCGCAGGTGGAGCAGGCGCGCGCCGGCAATGCCGGTCGTACGGCGGCGTACGAAGGGACCGTATTGGCAGCCTTGCAGGATGCCAATTCGGCCTTGGCGCGCTTCGGTTCGGCACGCAAGCAACTGGTGGTCGCACGCCAGGCCGAAGCCTCGGCCACGCGCTCGGCCGGGCTGATGCAGCAACGTCGCGATGCCGGCGCCACCTCATCGATCGATCTGCTGGATGTGCAGCGCCAGCAGTTGTCGGCGCAGGACGCCGCCGCGCAGGCGCAGGTGCAGTTGCTGGTGAATTACGTGGCCCTGCAGAAGAGTCTGGGGCTGGGCTGGAGCGAACCGGCGCAGGACGCGCTCTGAGACCAGCCAAGGCAATCCGTGACGCGGCAGCCCATGCGCGGCCGCGCCCGGATGTTGCCATGATGGTCGGCATTGGCCGTTGTGGCGCAGGCATTGCGCAATCGAGAGGTTCAATGGCATCCCCCGAGGCCACCCCGCAGCCCCACCTCACCGCAGGCGAGGACGTCTACCTGAGCATCGACGCGGTCCGCAAGGAGTTCGACGGCTTCGTCGCGGTCGACGACGTCAGCCTGCAGATTCGCAAGGGCGAGATCTTCGCGTTGCTCGGTGGTTCCGGTAGCGGCAAATCCACGCTGTTGCGCTGCCTTGCCGGATTCGAACGGCCGACTAAGGGGCGCATCGTCCTGGATGGTCAATCCATCGACGCGCTGCCGCCGTACGAGCGCCCGATCAACATGATGTTCCAGTCGTACGCGCTGTTTCCGCATATGAGCGTGGAGCAGAACATCGCCTTTGGGCTGAAGCAGGAAGGCTTGTCCAAGGCTGCGATCGCCACCCGCGTCGGCGAGATGCTCGAGCTGGTGCAGCTTGGCGCGCTGGCCAGGCGCAAGCCGCATCAGCTCTCCGGCGGGCAGCAGCAGCGCGTGGCCCTGGCGCGATCGCTGGACAAGCGGCCCAAGCTGCTGTTGCTGGACGAACCGATGGGTGCGCTGGATAAAAAGCTGCGCTCGCAGATGCAGCTGGAACTGGTCAACATCATCGAAACCTCCGGCGTGACCTGCGTCATGGTCACCCACGATCAGGAAGAGGCCATGACCATGGCTACGCGGATCGCGTTGATGGACCAGGGCTGGATCCAGCAGGTCGGCACGCCCGATGAAATCTACGAGCAGCCGGCCAACCGGTTTGCGGCCGAGTTCATCGGCTCGGTCAATCTGATCGATGCGCTCATCGCCGACGACGCGCCCGAATACGTCACCTTGAAAACGCCTGCGTTCGATGCCTGCATCCGCATCGGCCACGGCATCACCGGCTTCGAGGGGCAGGCGGTGGCATTCGCGCTGCGCCCGGAAAAGCTTGCGATCGGCAAGGACGAGCCGGCCCAGGCCTGCAACAAGGCGCAGGGCGTGATCGAAGACATCGCCTATTTCGGCAGCCATTCGGTGTACCACGTGCGCTTGCCCAGCGGGGTCAAGCTGATGGCCAATTTCGCCAATCGCCAGCGCTGGGCCAGCGAAGCGCTGACCTGGGGGCGACACCGTGTGGGTGGGGTGGGGCGAGGACGACGGCGTGGTGCTCACCGCATGAGAGCGGCCAGCAAAACTACTGCGCAGCCGCCAGGGGCGCGCGGCCGGTGCTCGGAATCGGCATGTACCACTCGTACACTGCGGTTCCTGCGCGCTGTCCGCGCCCCCCTGGCGGCTGCTCGCTACGTCCTGCTAGCCACTCTTAGCCGTGGGCTGCCCGGCGCGCGCTGGGGCGTGATCGTCGCACCGTATCTGTGGCTGCTGGTGTTCTTCGCGATTCCGTTCCTGATCGTGCTGAAGATTTCCTTCGCCGAGCGCGCCACCGCAATGCCGCCGTATACCCCGCTGGTGACGGTTGCTGCCGACGGTGCGGTGAGCCTCAAACTGCATCTGGGCAACTATCTGGCCTTGCTGCGCGATAGCCAGTACGTGGCTGCCTACCTGAGTTCGATCAAGATCGCGGCCATTTCCACCGCACTGGCGCTGTTGATCGGCTACCCGATGGCCTACGTGATCGCGCGACTGCCGCTGGCCACACGCAACGTGGCGATGATGCTGGTGGTGCTGCCGTCGTGGACGTCGTTTCTGATCCGCGTGTACGCGTGGATCGGCATTCTCGATGGCAATGGCGTGCTCAATCAGGCGCTGCTGGCGCTGGGTATGATCGAGCAGCCGTTGCAGTTGCTGTACACGCCGATCGCCGCCTACATCGGCATCGTCTACTGCTATCTGCCGTTCATGGTGTTGCCGCTGTACGCCAACCTGGTCAAGCACGATCAGCGTCTGCTCGAAGCCGCCTACGATCTGGGCGCGCGGCCATGGCAGGCATTCGTCCGCATCACCTTGCCGCTGTCGCGCAACGGTATCGTGGCCGGCTGCATGCTGGTGATGATTCCGGCGGTGGGCGAGTTCGTCATCCCGGAAATGCTGGGCGGGCCGAACACCTTGATGATCGGGCGCGTGTTGTGGGGCGAGTTCTTCAATAACCGCGACTGGCCGGTGGCAGCGGCCGTGGCCACGGTCATGCTGTTGCTGCTGTTGCTGCCGATCGTGATCTTCCACCGCTACCAGCAGCGTGAGCTGGAAGGACGGCCGACATGATGCGCGCTGCGCGCGGTGGGCGCCTGCTCGGCGGCAGCGTGCTCGCGTTGGGTTTCGGGTTCCTGTATCTGCCGATCCTGTTGTTGATGGCGTATTCGTTCAACACCTCGCGCCTGGCAACGGTGTGGGGCGGATTTTCGACCAGGTGGTACGGCGAATTATTGCGCGACCGGCAATTGCTCGACGCAGCCTGGGTCAGCCTGGAGGTGGCGTTCTGGACGGCGTGCGCATCGACGGTGCTGGGCACGATGGCCGCCATGGCGATGGTGCGCATGCGGCGGTTTCCCGGCAAAACCCTGTTCGGCGCGCTGATCACCGCGCCATTGGTGATGCCCGAAGTCATCATCGGTTTGTCGATCCTGCTGTTGCTGGTGTCGATGGGCGGCGTGCTCGGCATCGCGCCACGCGGCGCGGTAGCGATCTGGGTAGCCCAAGTCACCTTCACCGTGTCGTTCGTGACCGTGGTGATCTCTTCGCGGCTACAGGAACTGGACCGCTCGCTGGAAGAAGCTGCGATGGATCTCGGTGCCACGCCGTTGAGCGTGTTTTTCCAGATCACCTTGCCGATCATCGCGCCGGCTCTGGCATCGGGCTGGCTGCTGGCCTTTACGCTGTCGCTGGACGATGTGGTGATCGCCAGTTTCCTGGCCGGGCCCAGTTCCACCACCTTGCCGATCAAGGTGTTTTCGTCGGTGCGTCTGGGCATCAGCCCGAAGATCAATGCGCTGGCCACGGTCATGGTGCTGGCGGTGTCGGTGGCCGCGCTGATCGGCTGGTGGCTGCTGGCGCGCAGCGAAAAACGTCGCCTGCGCGATGCGCAGTTGGCACTGCAACGCGAAGGTTGAGCGCCACAGGAGGGCGCGAGGCGTAGATGCGTGCAGGCGGGTGACCGTTGGGCAGGGTAGCTTCCGAAACCAGTGCGACTGCATGCAGCAGGTGGGGCCGGCGGCCGGTGCTTGCGAACACAGTGTTGCGGCAGTTTCAGGCGATTGTGACGCGCCCCGAACTTGCCGGCGTCTAGCATGACCGCCTCGCAATAGGAGACCGTCATGTCCTACGACACCGTCAACCCCGCCAACGGCCAGGTCGAGCATATCCAGCAGACCCTGGACGCCGCTGCCATCGAAGCGCGTCTGGCTGCTTCCGCCAAGGCATTTCCGGCCTGGGCCGCGTTGCCGCTGGCCGAGCGTGGCGCCTTGCTGCGCCGCATTGGCGAGGAGCTGGCCAAGCGCCGCGAGGACCTGCAACGCATCATGACCGCCGAGATGGGCAAGCTGCGCCGCGAGGCGCTGGCCGAGATCGACAAGTGCGCGCAGGCCTGCGCCTATTACGCCGAACACGCCGCCGACTATCTGGCGCCGCGCGACATTCCGACCGAAGCGCAATCAAGCTATGTGCGCTACGAACCGCTGGGCTGCGTGTTCGCGGTCATGCCGTGGAATTTTCCGTTGTGGCAGGCGTTCCGGTTTTTGGCGCCAAGCCTGATGGCCGGCAACGTGTCGCTGCTCAAGCACGCCAGCAATGTGCCGCGCTGCGCCGACGCCATGAAAGAGGTGCTGGACGCCGCCGGCATTCCGTCGGGCGTGTTCGATGTGCTGCATATCGATAACGACCAGGCTGCCGATGTACTGCGCGATGACCGCATTGCCGCGGTGACGCTGACCGGCAGCGAACGCGCCGGTCGCTCGCTGGCCGCCAATGCAGGCGACCAGCTCAAGAAGTGCGTGATGGAGCTCGGCGGCAGCGACGCGTTCGTGGTGCTGGAAGACGCCGATCTGGCGCACACCGTGCAGTCGGCCGTGCAGTCGCGCTTCGACAATAGCGGGCAGACCTGCATCGCCGCCAAGCGTTTCATCGTCGTGGATGCGATCGCCGACCGGTTCATCGAGCGCTTCGTCGCGGCGGCAGCCGAGCGCGTCGTGGGCGACCCGCAGCAGGACAGCACCACGCTGGCGCCGATGGCGCGTGCCGACCTGCGCGACGAATTGCACAAGCAGGTGCAGGCCAGCGTGGCGAAGGGGGCCAAGGTCTTGCTGGGCGGCGAACCGGTCGCCGGCTCGCATGCCGGTTATCCAGCCACCATCCTCGACAACGTCGCCCCCGGCATGCCGGCATACGACGAAGAATTCTTCGGTCCGGTCGCCTCGATCATCCGGGTTGCCGACGAAGCCGAAGCGGTGCGCGTGGCCAACGACACCACCTTCGGTCTCGGCGGTAGCGTGTGGACGGCCGACGCCAAGCGTGGCGAGCGGGTGGCCCAGCAGCTGCAGTGCGGCGCGGCGTTCGTCAACTCAGTGGTCAAGAGCGATGTACGCTTGCCCTTCGGCGGCATCAAACGCTCCGGCTTCGGCCGCGAGCTGGCCGAGCACGGCATCCATGAGTTCATGAACGTCAAGACGATCTATGTGGCTTGACGGCGGGCATTCGGGATTTGGGATTGGAGATTCGCAATAGCAGGCGCTCGCGACCTATGAGCACCCTGGCCTAGGTTGAAAATGAACAACCTGCCAACTGCTCAAACCAATCCCGAATGCCCAATCCCCAATCCCGGGTCGTGTAGCGGCCCTACAGCCACTTAGCGCGCTTGAACAGGCGATACAGCACCAGGCACGAGCCCACGACGCCTGCGACCAGCAATGGGTAGGCGTAGCGGGCATCGAGTTCGGGCATGTGGGCGAAGTTCATGCCGTACCAGCTGGTGATCAGGGTGGGGGCGGCCAGCAGGGCGGCCCAGGCGCCGAGGCGTTTGACGGTTTCGCCCTGGGCCAGCGTCACCATCGACAGGTTGACGCTTAGCGCCGTGCCCAGCATTTCGCGCAGGGTGTCGATGGCATCGCTGGTGCGCACGGCGTGATCGAGCACGTCGCGCAGGTAGATGCCGACTTCTTCGTGGATCAGTGAGCCGGGGTTGCGCTTGAGGTGCGAGAGCACGTCCTGCAGTGGTGCCACCACCAACCGCATCTTGTTGAGTTCGCGCTTGAGCTCATACAGGCGCACCACCGTCTCGCGCTTGTAGTCGTCGGCGAAGATGTCTTTTTCCAGACGCTCCAGCGTGTCGCGGAACTCGTCCATGATCGGCAGGTAATTGTCGACCACGAAATCGAGCACGCCATACAGGCAGAACGACGCGCCCATCTGCAGCATCGCCGGCTCGCGCTCGACCCGATGCCGCACCGGCGCGTAAGACAGCGACGCGCCATGCCGCACCGTCAACAGGAAGCGCCTTCCCAGGAAGGCGTGCGTTTCGCCATAGCGGATGCGTTCGTTGACCAGCTGCGCGGTGTTGACCACCACGAACAGCGAGTTGCCGTAACTCTCGGCCTTGGGGCGTTGATGCGCCTTGAGCGCGTCTTCGATCGCCAGATCGTGCAGGCCGAATTCGTCCTGCAACTTGCGCAGCACCGATTCCTGCGGCTCGTACAGCCCCACCCAGACGAAGCCATCCGGCTGCTGCAGCACATCGCTGATGTGCTCCAGGCTGATGTCGTGGCGCTTGCCTTCGCCGTCGTAGTAAGCGCAGGTGATCACGCAGGACGGATTATCGGGATGATGGCCTTGGCTGTTCATGAGCGCATCCTTCAATCAGCGCGTACGGACGGGCAGGTCACGCGGTCGCAGGGCAATGGCAAGTGCGGTGTGGATCGGCAGCAGCAGCATCACCCATTGCAGGTTGTCCTGCGCCTGGAAGGACAGCCAGTGGATCACCAACGCGGCCAGCGCGCATGCCGCCACAACCCAGGACAGCACGTTGAACCAGCGGCCCGGCCGATGGCCCAGCTGCAGCCGTATGCCGCCGAACCACAGCAGCACGCATAGCGGGTTGACCAGCAGCAGGTTGCGGTTGCCCCACGCCGACGCGTGGGCAGTGAATCCCCACAGATACACCAGCAGGCCGCCGCCGATGGCGCACAACAGCCAGAACGGTAACGCCAGTCCAGCCAGCATGCGCTGCCTGCGGCCCAGGGCCAGTACGCCGGCTGCAACGATGAGGCCGGTCAACAGCCACGGCCACCAGTGCCGCTGTTGTTCGGCGGGTTCCGGCGCGATGCGGTGCGGTAGCAGCACCTGCGTGGATTGCACCAACGGGCGACCGGCACTGTTGTGCACCTGGGTCAGGCTGTCTGCCAGCCGCATCGGCACGAAGGCCTCTTCCCAACGCGACAGCGGACGATCTGCGTACGGGCCCAGGCCCAGGTCGAAGCCCAGCCACATCCATGGGGCAGGGGAGGCCAGGCGCACCGCTTCGCTGCGGAAGGTATTGCCACGCGAACGACCGGCCAGCTGCGATTTGAGCGCGCCGCCCATCGCACGGTCCAGCGTGTCGCGCACCATGGTGGCGCAGTTGGCCATGAAGTAGTCGTAGTGGTAGCGCGCGTTTTCCGGTTGGCTACGTACCGCCAGACCGTCGGCCAGCGCGCGCGCCTGGTCTGGCGGCAGATCCAGCCACTGGACGCTAACACCGCGCCCGGCATCGCGATATTGCGACAGGTCTTCTTCCAGCGGCAGCGCGACCAGGTAGTACATCATCTCGCCGCGCGCAAAACGCGGTAAGAAGTCCGGCTCGCTCGGGTCGAAAAAGCCGAAGTTGTACGAGGTGGCCTGCTGCGTGCGCGGGTCGACCACCACGATGGCATCGTGGCCGAACCGTTCGAAAAACACTTCGCCCGGCTGCATGGTGACTACGCCGACGCGTGGCGCCGGTGCAACGGTCAGCGCAGCGTCCTGCGAAGCACTGCCTTGGACAGCCTGGGCCGCTGCGAGCGGGGCGACTAGCAGCGTGAACAGGAGCAGTGCCCAGCAGGCAACCCACTGCCAGGCGCCACCGCGCTGCGGCGCCGTGCAGGCACTGCGGGTGAGCTGGTTCAAGCGTCGTCCTGCGGATCGGGCGGCAGAATGGTGACGTGGAAGGCGTGCACGCGTCGCGCATCGGCCTTGGCCACGCGGAATGCGAAGCGCCCCAGCGTCAACTCTTCGCCGGTTTCGGGCAGGTGCCCGATCGCATCGGTGACCAGCCCACCCACGGTGTCGTACTCGTCGTCGGGGAACTCGGCGCCGAAGCGCTCGTTGAAGTCTTCGATCGGCGTCAGCGCATCGACCACATAGCGTCCATCGGCCTGGATCGCGATGAGCGAATTCTCTTCTTCGGCATCGTCGTGCTCGTCGTCGATCTCGCCGACGATCTGTTCCAGCACGTCCTCGATGGTGACCAGCCCGGCAACACCGCCGTATTCGTCCACCACGATCGCCATGTGGTTGCGCGAGAGACGAAATTCCTTGAGCAGGACGTTGAGCTTCTTGGACTCGGGGATCAGCACCGCCGGGCGCAGCAATTCGCGCACGTTGCCAGGGCCGTTGTCGGCCACCACGCCGCGCAACAGGTCCTTGGCCAGCAGGATGCCGAGCACTTCGTCCTTGTTCTCGCCGTGGACCGGGAAGCGCGAATGGCCGGATTCGACCACCTGCTTCATCAGGTCGATGAAGCGCGCTTCCACCGGCAGCGAGACCATCTGCGAGCGCGAGATCATCACATCGCCCACGGTCAGCTCGGACACGGAGATTGCGCCTTCCATCATGCGCAAGGTGTCTGCGGCGATGAGACCGTCCTGTTCGGCGGTCCGCAGCAAGGCGACGAGTTCGTCGCGGGTATGGGGTTCGCCAGAGAAGGCAGCGCTGAGGCGCTCGAGCCAGCTACGGCGTTTTTCCGGTGTTTCTAGGGATTGGCTACTGTCGTCTTCGGACATCGTGACGGGGAAGGGCACCCGGCAAACCAGGCGTTAGCCATCAGTCTAGCAGGAAGCCGGCACGGCGCTGTGGATGCGCCGTTGCCTGGCCCGGCTCAGGGCAGATCCAGGCTGTAGCCGCAGCCGACCACGGTCTTGCCCGGATGCGATTTGACGTTGGTCACGCTCAGCACGACCGATTCGATCATCGCCTCGCCGGTCTTGGGGTTGGTGGTGTCTTCGCTGACCAGCTCGCGCCCATACATGACCTTCTCGGCGTTATCCACGCCCAGTTCCAGATCCAACTGCTTGGCGAGCGGGCGCGGGTCGGGCAGGTCCAGGATCGCCATGATGCTGGCGCCGGAAAACGCGATGTGATCGGTACTGTGGCCGAACACGCGAATGGGCGTATTGAGCGTGTACTCGGTCATGAACAGGTTGGATTGCTCCAGTGGCGTCCAGCCCAGCGCCACCGCCTTCAGCGGGTCGGCCAGTACCGGCGCCAACGCGCTGAAATCGCCGATGCGCTGGCGGCATTCGATCAAGGCGGCAAGGTCCGGGCGCACCGTCGCGGTCTGCGCCCAGGCGCCGGGCGCGCTCAACATCAGCAGGGCGCCGGCAATGCAAAAACGCATCAGTGTTCTCCTGCGTAAGGGTCGTCGATGCCGAGGTCGGCCAGGATCTCGCGCTCCAGTTGCTCCATTGCCTCGGCCTCCTTGTCGTCTTCGTGATCCCAGCCGAGCAGATGCAAGGTGCCATGCACGGTCAGGTGCGCGTAGTGCGCAGCCAGCGATTTGCCTTGCTCGGCGGCCTCGCGCGCCACCACCGGCGCGCAGATCACCAGATCGCCCAGCAGCGGCATCTTGATGCCCTTGGGCAGGCCTTCCGGCAGTTCGGCGGGGAAGCTCAGCACGTTGGTGGCGTAATCCTTGCCGCGGTAATGGTGATTGAGCGAGCAGCCTTCCTTCTCGTCGACCACGCGTACCGCCAGATCGGCCTCGCGGATGCGCCCCTTCAACGCTGCGGCCACCCACTTGCGAAAACTCACCGCCGACGGCAGGCCGGCGCGCGGCAGCGCATAGCTGACGGCAACGTCGAGGCGGACAGGGCCCTTGGTCATGGGAACACCAGCATTCAGGTCAGACAGAGATGACAGTATCGCGCGAGTGGCGTCTTGCTGCGACGCCTGCGTGTGCGCTCTGGCCGACCGGTCCGGGATCGGCGAACGCACTCGACCAGCACCATGACAAGCGCGCCGCCGTTGGCAATACGATAGAACGCGCTGCCCATCGGCCCGTTCCGGCAATGCGGATCGACCCGTCTGACCTCCAGGGCCGGCGCGAGACCCGGTGGCGATTGCGTCCAGATTGCGGCTTGGCCGTGCTCGAGCAAGCGACCAACCAGATAGCGCGCGTCGGCGCTTTCCTTGTCATCTTGAGCCACTGCGCAGCCGAAGCGGTCGTGCACTTTGCCGGTAGCGGCAAGTAGCGCATGCGCTCGCGTGCCGGCAAGCAGCGCCTGTCGCTGCGCATCCTCATCGGCCGTCGCCGCATCGGCTGCAGGTTTCGCCAACGCCAGGTGTTCCAGTTCGGCCCGATCCAACAGGATGGTCGCTTGCGCAGCGGCCATCGAGACACAGGACGCGGCAAATTGCTGCCGCAGCATGACGCGCGTGGTCGTGTCGGTCTGTTGGCGTGCCTGCGCATGGGCAGGTTCATGGCAAGCCAGCGCCCACCACACCCTCCAACAGTAGGGCGCGGCCTTGCACGGTCAGTCGTCCGCAGGCGGTAGCACGGCGCTATCGCGCTTGTCATAGGCGGTCACGATGCGCTGCACCAATGGGTGACGCACCACGTCGCGCGCTTCGAAGAAGGTGAAACTGGTGCCTTCCACATCGCGCAGCACTTCGATCGCATCGCGCAGGCCGGATTTGACGTGCTTGGGCAGATCGATCTGGGTGAGGTCGCCGGTGACCACGGCGGTTGAACCGAAGCCCAGGCGCGTCAGGAACATCTTCATCTGTTCGATGGTGGTGTTCTGCGCTTCGTCCAGGATCACGTACGCATCGTTGAGCGTGCGGCCGCGCATATAGGCCAGCGGCGCGATTTCGATGACGTTGCGCTCCAGCAACTTGACCACTTTTTCCACGCCCAGCATCTCGTACAGCGCATCGTAGAGCGGGCGCAGGTACGGGTCGACCTTCTGGCTGAGATCGCCAGGCAGAAAGCCCAGTTTTTCGCCGGCTTCCACTGCCGGGCGCACCAGAATCAGCCGCTGCACACGCGACTCGTTGAGCGCTTCAACCGCGCTTGCTACCGCCAGAAAGGTCTTGCCGGTCCCGGCCGGACCGATGCCGAAATTGATGTCATGGGTGGCGATCGCGTGCAGGTATTTGGCCTGGTTGGCGCCACGGCCGCGAACGGTGCCGCGCTTGACCTTGATCGCCACATCCTGGGCCTGGTACGCGCGCTCGGCCACATGTTCGAGGTTGGCCTCGTTGAGCCGCAGGTGGATTGCGTGCGCGTCGAAGGTGGTGGTGGCGGCCTCCTCGTACAACGCGGTCAACAGCGCCTGGGCGGCGGCGATGGCAGGCTCCGGTCCGGCCACCCGGAAGACGTTGCCACGGTTGGCGATCTCGACGCCAAGCTTGAGTTCGATCTGGCGCAGATGCGCGTCAAACGGACCGGCCAGATTGGCCAGGCGCTCGATGTCCTCGGGTTCCAGGGTGAAATCGCGATGTGCGGGTGCGTTCATGGTTGGATCGGACAGCGCACCTGGGTGCGCGTCGGTAGGGCGGGAGCGAAAGGGTAGCGCGCGGCATGGGATCCCACCAACACAGCGGACGGCGCGGCACCGGCCATGCACTCGCCGCAGTCGCGTGCAGGTTTTCCACAAGCGCTGTGGAGTCACGCATCACTAACCTGTGGATAAAACTTGTCGCGCTTACTGGCGCAAGGTTTGCCGGGGAGGTGGTGAAAAAATCGCCAGTGCCGCCAGGGTTGTCCACACGGGATGTGGATCGAATTCCGCAAAGCCTGTGGGTAAGTATGACGAAGCCTTACGCTGCAAGGTGCGACAGCTGTGTGGTGAAATTTTGACCACTTCGCATGACACGCTTCGGCGCGTGGTTGCCTTGCTTGAAGGAGCGCCGCATTGCGCAGCGCCCACGCGCCATCAATGTGCGCTGTCGTCCAATTGAATCCGGCCACGCAGCGAATTGCTCATTGCCTCGGTGATCAACACATCGACGAACTGTCCGATCAAACGTGGGTTGCCCGGGAAATTCACCGGGCGCATGTTTTCGCTTTTGCCGGTCAATTCGTTCGGATCGCGCCGCGAGGGGCCTTCCACCAGCACGCGCTGCACGCTGCCCACCATCGATTGCGAAATGCTCGCCGCGTGCGCATTGATATGCGCCTGCAGGCGCGCAAGACGCCCCTGCTTCACTGCCTCCGGCGTATCGTCCTGCAGGTCCGATGCCGGGGTGCCGGGGCGACGCGAATACACGAACGAAAAGCTCTGGTCGAAGCCTACGTCTTCGATCAGCTTCATGGTCTTTTCGAAGTCGGCTTCGGTCTCGCCAGGAAAGCCGACGATGAAGTCCGAACTGATCGAGATGTCCGGGCGCACTGCGCGCAGCTTGCGGATCTTCGACTTGAATTCCAGCGCGGTGTAACCACGCTTCATCGCCGACAGAATGCGGTCGCTGCCGGCCTGCACCGGCAGGTGCAGGTAGTTGACCAGCTGCGGCACATCGCGGTAGGCATCCACCAGCGAATCGGAAAACTCCAGCGGATGCGAGGTGGTGAAGCGGATGCGGCCGATGCCCTCGATCTGCGCGATGGTGCGGATCAGCAGGCCCAGATCGGCGTACTGCGCGGCGTCGCAGGCATCGGCGCCATACGCACCACGGTACGCGTTGACGTTCTGGCCGAGCAGGTTGATCTCGCGCACGCCTTGCGCCGCCAACTGCGCCACTTCCACCAGCACGTCTTCGAACGGCCGGCTGACTTCTTCGCCGCGGGTGTAGGGAACCACGCAGAACGAGCAGTATTTGGAGCAGCCTTCCATGATCGAGACGAAGGCCGACGGACCTTCGGCACGCGGCTCGGGCAGGCGGTCGAACTTCTCGATCTCCGGGAAGCTGATGTCCACCTGCGACTTGCCCGATTCGCGCCGCGCGCGGATCAGCTCCGGCAGCCGGTGCAACGTTTGCGGCCCGAACACCAGGTCCACGTAGGGCGCACGCTTGACGATGGCTTCGCCTTCCTGCGACGCCACGCAGCCGCCGACGCCGATGATCACCGGCTTGCCGCCGGCCTTCAGCGCCTTCCAGCGACCCAATTGGCTGAAGACCTTTTCCTGCGCCTTTTCGCGAATGGAGCAGGTGTTGACCAGCACCACATCCGCTTCTTCCGGGTTATCGGTCAGCTCCAGGCCTTCGGAAGCGGCAAGCACGTCGGCCATCTTGGCCGAGTCGTACTCGTTCATCTGGCATCCGTGGGTCTTGATATAGAGCTTGCCGCGTACCACGGCAGGCGCCGATGGGCGCGCGACGGGCAAGGGCAACAGGGCGGGTGCGTCCACGGCAGTGGCCGCGGACAGATCGGAAACGGGTGTCCCGGGCATGGCGCTTATTCCAGGCGGGTAGAAGAGAGCCGCGCAGTTTACCCGCTTGCGCTGGCGCCGTCCGCGGGCGCGCGCCCGGCATTGACGGCTTCGGCGCGCGCCACTGCCGGGCGCGCGGCCATCCGGGCGATATAGGCGCGGGTCGGGGCGGGCGGGTCGATCAGGCCAAATTCCACCATCCACGCCAAGGCGCCGCCCCACAGCACATCGGCCGCACTGCAGCGCTCGCCCAGCAGGTAATCGCCCTTGGCCAGCTGCGCATCAACCACCTGCAACACCGTGTCGGCATCGGCATAAGGCGAGAGCGAGCGCGGCGGAGCGCTGCGCTTGAGCGCAAGATCGATGATCGCCGGTTCGAAGGCCGAGCCGTAAAACGCAAGCCAGCGCAGGTAGGCGCCGCGGTCGGCATCGCCCGGGGCCGGCGACAGGCCGGCTTCCGGGTACAGCTCGGCCAGGTACTGATAGATGGCGCCCTGTTCGGTGACCACGCTGGTGCCATGAACGACGGTCGGAATCTTCCCCATCGGGTTGATCGCAAGGAATTCGGGCGTGCGCTGCTCCTCCTTTTCCAGATCGATGGGCTGCAGGCGGTAGCGTGCGCCCAGTTCTTCCAGCAAGACCAGCACCCCACGCGAGCGGATCGGGGGTTGTGGAAGAGGGTGACGTGGCGGTCGTCGGACATTGCGGTCTCCAGGGTGGCTGCGGTGGCGAGCGGGTGGTGTGGTGACTGGTATTACGAGCTTACGAGCCACTTGCGGACAGTTTCTGTCCGCAATACGGTGGCGTGATGGCGTCCACTGCTGCCCGTCTGTTGCGTCTGCTTTCCCTGCTGCAAGGTGGCCGAAGCTGGTCCGGTGTGGCGCTGGCAGAGCGTTTGGACATCCATCCGCGCAGTCTGCGACGCGATATCGAACGCCTGCGCGAAGCGGGTTACCCGGTGCATGCAGCACCCGGCAGCGGCGGAGGCTATCGGCTGGGGCAGGGCGCTGCGGCACTACCGCTGCTATTGGAAGAAGACGAGGCGCTGACCGTGGCGGTCGCCTTGCGCGCCGCCGCGCCAGCGGTGCGCGGGATGGACGCCGCCGCGGCACGCGTGATGGCCAAACTGGATCCCCTGCTGCCGCGCCGCAGCGGCCAGCGCGCCAGTGCCGCACATGCCGCCATGGCCAGCATGCCGGCTGCCGAAACGGAATCGCTGGTCGATGCGGACCTGCTCGGGCAGCTGGCCGCCGCCTGCCGCGACCGGGCCACGCTGCGGCTGGACTATCGGCGCCATTCGGGTACGGCCATCACCCGTAACGTCGAGCCGGCGCTGCTGGTGAACTACGGGCGGCGCTGGTACCTGCTGGTCTGGGACCGCGAACGCCAGGACTGGCGCAGCCTGCGCGCGGACCGGATCGATCAGGCGCTCGCCACCGGCGCGCGGTTCGCTCCCCGCGCCTTGCCCGAAGAGCCGCTACAGCTGTTGCGCAAGGCGATCGGCGAAGCACCGTTCCCATGCCGGGCGCGGGTGCGTTTGGCCGGCACGGTCGAGGCATTGGCAGCGCGCATCCCGCCCTGGCTGGGTGCATTGCAGGCCGATGGTCCCGCACATTGCTGGCTGGGTCTTGGCGCGCCGAGCATGTCCGCGCTGGCAGCCAACCTGTTATTGCTGGACCTGCCGTTCGACGCGATTGCGCCGGCCGAAGTCCGCCTCACCTTGACGCAGGCACTGGACGCGTTGCGCACGCAGCTGGACCGCCTGCCGCAGTGAGGGCGCCAACAAGCCGCAGCGAGCGGTGGTCAGGTGGGCGGGCGGCGCGCTAGTCATCGGAGTCGGAGTGCGCGCTCGGCACTCGAGGATGTGAGCGCCGGTTTGGCCAGCCTGTGGCTGCGCAGGCGCCTTGTCGGTTGCTCCAGCGCTGGCCGACACTTGGCAAGCCCTGGGCAAGCTGGGACACTCCGCGCATGAAGGGGATGTCAAGATTGCTGGGGCTGATGCTCGTCACGTTGTCGGCTGCGCCGGTCAGCGCCGGCACGCTGTACAAGTGCGTCGGCGCTGACGGTATCACCAGCTACCTGAGCAAGCGCCAGAGCGGCGCCACCTGCAGCGTCATCAGCAGCTATACCCCCGACCGTTCGGCCCGCCGCCTGCCGTCGTCTCCTTCGCCTGGGCGTCTGGCCGTCAGCCCCGCGCCCGGCATCGCCAATATCGACAGCGGTGCGCCGGCCACCATGATCAGCCAGCCAGTCAGCCAGCCGGCAGGGCGTGCTGCCGAGGTCGCTTCGGCGACGGCTGCGCGTGCGTTGACGGAGTCGTCCGTCTCGGTCGTCACGCCGCCAGCACCAGCACCAGCCAATCCGCGCCGGGTCGTCAGCGGGCAGGTGTATTCCTATATGAAGGACGGCGTGCGCCACTACACCAGCGCCCGTCCGCGCCAGGTCGCCAGCATCGAAGGCCTGCGCACCATCCATTACAGTTTTATCGAAACCTGCTACGCGTGCGGTGCCAAGCCCGGGGTTAATTTCGGTGCGATCCGGCTCAACACCAACGCGTACCAGCAGGAAATCGCAACGGCGGCGCGCGAGTTCGGAGTGGAAGAATCGATCGTGCGCGCGATCATCCACGCCGAATCGGCCTACAACCCGCTCGCGCTCAGTCGTGCCGGCGCGCAAGGCCTGATGCAGTTGATGCCGAGCACGGCGCGCAGGTTCGGCGTCAGCGATGCCTATGATGCAGCGCAAAATATTCGCGGCGGGGTGCAGTATCTGTCCTGGCTGCTGAAACGCTTCAATGGCGACCTCTCGCTGGCCGCTGCCGGCTACAACGCCGGCGAGGGCGCGGTGGACCGTTATGGCGGCGTACCGCCGTATAGCGAGACCCAGCGTTACGTGCAACGCGTGGGTGTATTGGCCGGCCGCTATCGTGGCCAGGCGACCGCAGCCAACTAGAGCGGCCGACGGAACGACCGTGCAGCCGCCCGGCGGGCGCGGCCGGTGCGCCGGACATGTCACAAGCACCGCGGCGTCTGCGCCATCTACTGCCCGGACCACTGCTTGACCTATGGATAGCCGCCCTTGCGAATATTCGCCACGGCGCTGCGCAACGTGCGACTGGGCGAGTGCTTCCGTAGCGGCGACATAGGTTGCGGCGCCCACAGCCAGTCGCGGACGATCGTGATTGCTGCGCTTGCACTATGCCTGCGCATCCTGCGCATGCGTGCATTGCCGTTGCAGGCGATGCAACGGCACTCCGTCACAGCCATACGCCCTCCACACTCCTTGAAGTCCATCCGATCGGCTGCCGTCTGCATCGGCCGTTGCATCGCATGGGGCCGACTGCGTACATTGCGTTGTCTGTGCATTAAGCGTTCCGCTACACTGCGGTCGATTCATCGCGGCTGGACCCCCCGCCAGCCGTTGGCAGCCTCACGCTACCTAATCAAGATCGGAGAGCCGGATGGCCAACGATGGGGTTAACGCACCTGCTGATATCGGGCGTCGTCGGTTTTTAACCGCGACAACGGCCGTGGTCGGTGCGGTCGGAGCAGGATTCGTTGCAGTTCCGTTCGTGAAGTCGTGGAATCCCAGTGCGCGCGCCAAGTTGGCCGGTGCACCGGTCACCGCCGACATCAGCGCCTTGCAGGAAGGCCAGCGCATGGTCCTTGAATGGCGCGGTCAGCCCATCTGGATCGTCAAGCGCTCCAAGGCCATGCTCGACGCACTGCCGTCGCTGGACGACCGGCTCAAGGACCCCAAGTCCGAGAACAAGGATCAGCAGCCGGAGTACGTGCTGAAAAACCCGGAATACCGCTCGATCAAGTCCGACATTTCGGTACTGGTCGGGCTATGTACGCATCTGGGCTGCTCGCCGGAGATGGTCGCCGAAATCCGCCCCGAGCCTTACGACCCGCAGTGGAAGGGCGGTTATTTCTGCCCTTGCCACAAGTCGCGCTTCGACATGTCTGGCCGCGTCTTCGACGGCGTGCCGGCACCGATCAATCTGCTGGTGCCCCCACACCACTACGTGGACGACAACACCTTGGTGATCGGCGTCGATCCTGACGATGCCGGTGCGTCGACCAAAAGCACGGGGGCTGCCTGATGAGCAATGTTCTGGTCCGTACCGCCAACGGCGTGTTCGATTGGGTCAACGAGCGCGCGCCCGGGCTGATGCCCATGTATCGCAAGCACATCAGCGAGTACTACGCGCCGAAGAACTTCAACCTCTGGTACTACTTCGGTTCGCTGGCCATCGTGGTGCTGGTGAACCAGATCGTCACCGGCATCTTCCTGACGATGCACTACAAGACCAGCGCCGCCGATGCATTCGCGTCGATCGAATACATCATGCGCGACGTGGAGTGGGGTTGGCTGATCCGCTACATGCACAGCACCGGCGCCTCGCTGTTTTTCATCGTGGTGTACCTGCACATGTTCCGCGGCTTGATGTACGGCAGCTACCAGAAGCCGCGCGAGTTGGTGTGGATTCTCGGCATGTTGATCTACCTGGTGCTGATGGCCGAAGCCTTCATGGGCTATGTCCTGCCGTGGGGACAGATGTCGTTCTGGGGCGCGAAAGTGATCATCTCGCTGTTCGGCGCCATTCCGGTGATCGGCAATGGGCTGACCGAATGGATCATGGGCGACTACCTGCCCGGCGATGCCACCCTCAATCGCTTCTTCGCCTTGCACGTGATCGCATTGCCGTTGGTGCTGCTGCTGTTGATCGTGCTGCACATCGGCGCGCTGCACGAAGTAGGCTCCAATAACCCGGACGGCGTGGAGATCAAGAAAGGTCCGAAGGGCAATCGCTGGGATGCGCACAAGCCGGCCGACGGCATTCCGTTCCACCCCTATTACACGGTCAAGGACCTGGTCGGCGTTGGATTCCTGCTGTTGATCGCTGCATTCATCATCTTCTTCGCACCGGCGTTCGGTGGCCTGTTCCTGGAGCACGACAACTTTACCGAAGCCAACCGGTTGGTGACCCCGGAGCACATCAAGCCGGTGTGGTACTACACGCCGTACTACGCCATGTTGCGCGTGGTGCCCAACAAGCTCGGTGGCGTGCTGGTGATGTTCTCGGCCATCGCGATCCTGTTCCTGGTGCCCTGGCTGGATCGCGCCAAGGTACGCTCGGTGCGCTACCGCGGCTGGATTTCCAAGCTGGCGTTGGGCGTGCTGGTGGTGTGCTTCGTCTGGCTGGGCGTGATCGGTTCCGGCCCCGGCACCGACGCGCACGAAACCTATGTCGGGCGGGTGTTGACCTTCCTGTACTTCGCCTTCTTCATCACCATGCCGGTGTGGACGCGGCTGGACAAGACCAAGCCGGTTCCGGAGCGGGTGACGACCCATGACTAATCCCAACGTGAGGTCATGGAAGTCGCGCGTGGTCGCCTTGCTCTGCGGCCTGATGGTCGCTGGCGGTGCGGTGGCGGCCGAAGGCGGGGCGGTGCAGCAAGCAGGTAACGACCTGAGCGATCGCGCTTCGCTGCAACGCGGTGCGCAGTTGTTCATGAACTACTGCTCCGGCTGCCATTCGTTGAAGTACCTGCGCTATTCGCGCATGGCCAGCGATCTGGGCTTGAGCGAAGAGGAGGTCATGACCAACCTCAACTTCACCGGCGCCAAGGTCGGCGAACACATCGAAGGCACCATGCCGCACGATGCGGCGACCAAGTGGTTCGGCAAGGCGCCGCCGGATCTGACCTTGATTGCACGCGTGCGCGGAACCGACTGGGTCTACACCTATCTCAAGTCGTTTTATCTGGATCAGACCCGCCCGCTGGGCTGGAACAACAAGCTGTTTCCGAATGCATCCATGCCCAACCCGCTTTGGGAGTTGCAAGGCCTGCAGCAGGCGCAATTCGGCCCGGCCGACAACGCCACCGGCGACAAGCCGGTAGAGGCATTGAAGCTTGGGCAGCCGGGGCGTCAAACGCCGGTGGAATTCGACCAGACCGTGCGCGATATCGCCAACTTCCTGGAGTACGCTGGCGAGCCAGCCGCATTGAAGCGCCAGAGCATGGGCGTGTGGGTGGTCCTGTTCCTGGCGCTACTCACCTTCATCGCTTATTTGCTGAAGAAGGAATACTGGAAGGACGTGCATTGAGCGCTGCGTAGGCCGTCATCGGCTGCGGAAGCGAACAAATGCAGTGCACTGCAGGGCAGGCATCGCCAGGTGCTTGGAGACCTCGCTGATCGCCGAGCCTTGCGGCCGCTCCCAATGGGAAAGCGCTTGCCCCCCTCCCGTGCGGAGAGGGGGCAGGGCGATGGTTGGCAGGCGAACGGCGTGTCTACCGGGCCAGGTAGAACCCTGCGACCGTGTTGCAACGCCCACACGTCCTGCGGTTCTCGGGGAGCAGCGCAACAGCTGGCTTATCGGAACATTAATAAGCCCTATCACTCTTGGCTTTTGCGTGACGTGATTGCACACTCGATAGACCGTGGTGACTGTCGGCGTTGGGCCGGCCGCGCCGATGCGGCCGGCGGATTCCGGTCGTCGGAGAGCCTTGAATGGCGACGAGTGTGCGTATGCGGAATACCTTGACTTTGTTTTCGTCCAACGACGACGTGTTGTGCCACCGGGTTCGTCTGGTCCTGGCGGCGAAAGGGGTGACCTACGACCTGGTGCCGGTCGACCCGCAAAATCCTCCCGAAGATCTGATCGATCTCAATCCCTACCATTCGGTGCCGACGCTGGTCGAACGCGACCTGGTGCTCTACGCCGCGTCGGTGGTCAGCGAATACCTGGACGAGCGCTATCCGCATCCGCCGCTGATGCCGGTGGACCCGCTCTCGCGCGCGCGTCTGCGCCTGGCGATGTTGCGCATCGAGCATGACTGGGTGCCGCAAGTACAGGCGATCCAGCTCGGCAACAAGACGCAGGCCGAGGCCGGCCGCAAGCGCCTGAAAGAACTGCTCACCGCATCGGTGCCGTTGTTCAAGGCCAGCAAATTCTTCCTCAATCCGGAAATGAGTCTGGCCGATTGCGCGATGGCGCCGATCATCTGGCGACTGGACGCGTTGGAAATCAGCCTGCCCAAGGATGGCAAGGCGATCGAGGATTACGGCAACCGGATCTTCCGCAACCCGGGCTTTATCCGCAGCCTGACCGATCAGGAAAAGAAGCTGCGCGATCTGCCGGGCTGATGCGACGGCTGTATGCCAACAGACCGACTTCCGATTGCATGGCCGCCGCGACGGGCCATGTGCGGGTAAAATGAGGCAATGAGCGAAGATTTCCCCCGCATGACCAGCCATCGCCCGTACCTGTTGCGGGCCTTGGTCGAATGGATCAACGACAACGGCATGACGCCGCACGTTTTGGTGGATGCCGGCCTGCCCGGTGTGCAGGTGCCTGCCAGTGCCGTCAAGGACGGTCGCGTCGTCTTGAATATCGCCGAGCGTGCCGTGGTCGGCCTGCAGGTGGACAACGAAAGCGTGAGCTTCACTGCACGCTTCGGTGGCGTGAGCCATCCGGTGATGGTGCCGATGGCCGCCGTGCTGGCGGTCTATGCGCGCGAAACCGGGCAGGGCATGGCGCTGCCGGACGACATCCCCGGCACCAGCAGCGAGCCACCGGATCCGGGCACGCCACCGCCGAGCGCGCCGACGCCGGACGAACCGCCCAGCGGTGGCAAGCGCCCGCATCTTCGCGTGGTGAAGTAAGGAGCGCGCGCCACACCACTGCACAGCCGCAAGGCGAATGCAGGTCGGTGCTTGGAATCAGCAGGGGCCATTTGTAAATTCTGGTTCCTGCGTGCCGTCCACAGCCGGTGATGGCGTGTCAGGTTCGCTGGCTGCGGTGAAAGCGGCCCAGCGTATGACCTGCAGATCCACGGAAATGGAGGGTCTGATTGCACGTGCAGCGCACCTGTCGATTGCAGCGCCCCGGATGCGTCCGGCGCACTCGAGGACGCCTACGAGTACGACATCTATCGCTTCTTGGACGGCGAGCGTTGTCTGATTGCGCGCAGCTACATCGACACACCGAGTGAGGCGCATTTTCTCAGCATCGACGTTGCCGGCGAGTCGCGCCTCTTGAAGGATGCCGATCTGCTCGAGTCGTTGTGGCTGGTTGCCCAGTCGCAGCTGCGTCGAGAGGGCAAGCTGCAGTTGCGCTGGCTGAGCGGCAGGGACAATGGCTACGAGCCCGTCCCCGCGGATTCGACGCCTTTGGAATGACGTGGCGGCTGTGGAGTGCCGCCAACTGCCGGAACGACCAACCCCGCGCGCAGATCGCAACTGCGCGTAGCGCAGCTCGATGAGTGCTGAAAGTCAGGGGGAAGCTGGCCGGCCAATCGCTGTAACCCGGGCAGGTGAAGCTGCAGGGATGTCAGGTGTCAGCTCGCGCGTGACCTGCGTTGCAACCGCGCGCCTTACTCCAGCCGCTCATGCTCCGGGTGCAAGGCCCTGACGGTAGCGACCTGCGGCCCGGTGAAGGCAATCAGTTGATCGCCCCGCAGCACCAGCTTGCCGCTATGGCGATCCACGCCGTCGTGGGAATAGTCGAAACGGAAGGTGCGCTCGAAGCCCAGCCAGCCGCTGGGCATCCTGCACACGCGGATATTGGTGGAATGCACGCTCTGGTCCAGCCATTGCACGTCGGCCGCGCGGCAGGCATTGCGGCCGAGGATGTCGGCGCGTTCGGCAGCCGCGCGCGAAGAGTTCCAGAACGCGAACAGCGCGGCGCCGGCGATCATGAAAAGAATAAGGCTGGGCATGCCGTCAATGTGCCACGGCACGTGGCCGGCGGACAATCGCCGGGCCGGCGCCGCAGCGTTGCGAAGGCGTCGCCTTGTCGATGGCAGAGGCCGTCACCCTTGCGCTAAGAGCGGCTAACAAACGTAGCGAGCAGCTGTCAGGTGGGCGCGGACGGCGCGCTCAGAACCGAAGTGTACGAGTGGTACATGAGGATTCCGAGCACCGGCCGCGCCCGTCTGGCGGCTGCGCAGTAGTTTTGTTAGCCGCTCTAAATCGTTCACTACCGGCCTGGCCCATGGCTTGTCTGGACCGCTGCGCAGCCCCATTGATTGTGGTTGCCGCCGAGTTACATCCGCGCGCCTTGCCGTCATGATGAGCAACGGTGTCGGGCATTGCCAATGCATCCTGTCCTGCAACACTTCCATCCTGTGGTCGCTGCGTGGTTCGCGCAGACCTTCGCTGCGCCGACACCGGCGCAGATCGCTGCGTGGCCGGCGATCCAGGCCGGACGCCACACGCTGGTGGCCGCGCCGACCGGCTCGGGCAAGACGCTGACGGCGTTCTTCGCCGCCATCGATGCGTTGATCCGCGACGGGCTGGCCAATGGCGGTGCGTTGCCCGACGAAACCCGCGTGGTCTATGTCTCGCCGTTAAAGGCCTTGTCCAACGATATCCACCTCAACCTGGACGCGCCCTTGCAGGGCATCCGTGCGGCGCTGGTCGCCAGCGGCTTGCCGGATGTGCCGATTCGTGCGGCGGTGCGTACCGGCGACACCCCGCAGCGCGAGCGCGCGCAGGCGCGTCGCACGCCGCCGCATATTCTGGTGACCACCCCGGAGTCGCTGTACGTGCTGTTGGGGTCGGCATCCGGGCGCGCGTCGCTGCGGCAGGTGCGCACCGTGATCGTCGATGAAATCCATGCGGTGGCGTCGGACAAGCGCGGCAGCCACCTGAGCCTGACGCTGGAGCGCTTGCAGCGGCTGATCGCGCAGCCGATCACGCGGGTGGGGCTGTCGGCGACACAGAAGCCCATCGACACGGTGGCGCAATTCCTGGTCGGTGTCGACGCAGACGGCGTGCCGCCGCCGTGCGAGATCGTCGATATCGGCTACACCCGCAGGCGTGATCTGGCCCTGGCGTTGCCGCCCACGCCGCTGAGCGTGGTGATGTCCAACGACCAGTGGCTGCAGGTGTACGCCGATGTGGCCGCATTGGCGCAGCAGCATCGCACCACGCTGGTGTTCGTCAACACGCGGCGCATGGCCGAACGCGCGGCGCGGCATCTGGGCGATCTGCTCGGCAAGCAGCGCGTGTCGGCGCATCACGGCAGCCTGTCGCGCGAGACGCGCCTGCTGGCCGAGCAACGGCTCAAGGCCGGCGATCTCACCGTGTTGGTGGCGACCGCATCGCTGGAACTGGGGCTGGATATCGGCGATGTCGATCTGGTCTGCCAGCTCGGTTCGCCGCGCTCGATCGCCACCTTCCTGCAACGTGCCGGGCGTTCCGGGCACAAGGTCGGCGGGACGCCCAAGGCACGCCTGTTTCCGCAGACCCGCGACGAACTGGTCGAATGCGCCGCGCTGCTGGACAGCATCCGCCGCGGCGAACTGGATGCCTTGCGCATTGTGCCGGCGCCGGTGGATGTGCTGGCGCAGCAGATCGTTGCCGAAGCCGCATGCGAAGACTGGGACGAAGATGCGCTGTTCGCGCTGGTGCGGCGCGCGTGGCCGTTCGCCAGGCTGAGCCGTGCCACCTTCGACAGCGTGGTGCGCATGTTGTGCGATGGCTTCAGCACTCGGCTCGGTCCGCGCGCCGGGTACCTGCATCGCGATGCGGTGCATCGGCGCCTGCATGCACGGCGCGGTGCGCGCATGACGGCGCTCACCTCCGGCGGCACCATTCCCGAAACCGGCGACTACAGCGTGGTGCTGGAACCACAGGCCGAAAAGATCGGCACGGTGAACGAGGATTTCGCCGTCGAAAGCCTCACCGGCGATGTGTTCCAGCTCGGCAACGCGAGTTACCGCATCCTGCGCGTGGAGGCCGGGCGCGTGCGCGTGGAAGATGCCAAGGGCGCGCCGCCGAACATTCCGTTCTGGCTGGGCGAAGCGCCAGGTCGCAGCGATGAACTGTCTGCGGCGGTGTCGCGCCTGCGTGGCGAGATTGCCGCGCGGCTGGACACCGCGCCGCACCAGGCGGCTCACGACTGGCTGCAGCGCGAGCTGGAGATGTCCGCCGAAGCGGCGCGGCAACTGGTGGATTATCTGGCAAAGGCTTGCACGGCATTGGGTGCGATGCCACCCAGCAGCGCCTGGTGATGGAGCGCTTCTTCGATGCCAGCGGCGGTACCCAGCTGGTCATCCATTCGCCGTACGGCAGCCGCATCAATCGTGCGTGGGGGCTGGCGCTGCGCAAGCGCTTCTGCCGCACCTTCAATTTCGAATTGCAGGCTGCAGCCACCGAAGATGCGATTGTGCTGTCGCTGTCGACCAGTCATAGCTTTGCGCTGGAGGAGGTTGGCCGTTACCTGCATTCGTCGTCGGCCGAGCATGTGTTGATCCAGGCATTGCTGGATGCGCCGCTGTTCGGCGTGCGCTGGCGCTGGAACGCCACCAACGCGATGGCGCTGCCGCGCTTCAGCGGCGGCAACAAGGTGGCGCCGCAGTTGCAACGAATGAAGTCCGAAGATTTGCTCGCCACGGTATTCCCGGACCAGGTGGCCTGTGCGGAGAATCTGGTTGGCGAACGCGAGGTGCCCGACCACCCGTTGGTGGCACAGACCCTGGAGGATTGCCTGCATCACGCCATGGATAGCGAAGGCTGGCTGCAGGTGTTGCGCGGCCTGGAATCGGGCGCGGTGACGCTGGTCGCGCGCGACCTGGCGGCGCCGTCGCCGCTGGCGGCCGAGGCCTTGAACGCGCGTCCCTATGCATTTCTCGACGATGCGCCACTGGAAGAACGCCGTACTCAGGCCGTGCAAAGTCGGCGCTACACGCCGCAGACCAGCGACGACCTGGGACAGCTCGATCCGCAAGCGATTGCCGCAGTGTGCGAAGAAGCCTGGCCACAGCCGCGCGATGCCGAAGAAATGCACGAGGCACTGGTGGGGCTGGGCGTGTTGCCGGTCGCAGAGGCCACCGATGCGCTGTGGCAGGCATGGTTGGCCGCGCTGGCCGCAACTGGTCGTGCCAGCTGCATTGCCTTGCACGGCATCCCGGCGCTGTGGATCAGCGCCGAGCGCATCGACTGGTTCTTGCCATTGTATCGGCAAGCAACTGCGCAGCCGCCGCTGCAGGCGCCGGCCGATTGCCACGTTGCCGACTGGCAGCGCGACTGGGCGGTGCGCGAACTGCTGCGCGGGCGCTTGTCCGCGGTTGGCCCGGCACAGGTGCCGGCCTTGTCCAACGCGTTGCAGGTGCCGGAAGCAGAGATCGTGCTGGCGTTGGCGGCCTTGCAACGCGAGGGCTACGTCATGGCCGGGCAGTTCAGTGCGCACGTGCAGGCCGAAGAATGGTGCGAGCGCCATCTGTTGGCACGCATCCATCGCTACACGTTGGGGCGTCTGCGCCGCGAGATCGAACCGGTCTCGCAGCGCGATTACGCGCGTTTTCTGTTCGAGTGGCAGCACGTGGACAGCAGCAGCCGGGTGGCTGGGCCGGATGCGCTGGCTGGCGTGGTGGGGCAGCTCGAAGGCTTCGAGGCGCCTGCAGTGCTGTGGGAGAGCGAGCTATTGCCGGCGCGCATCCGCGACTATCAACCGGCCTGGCTGGACGAGTTGTGCACCGCCGGGCGCACGCTGTGGGCACGCTTGCGGCCCGGCGGCGGCCGCAGCGGCGCCGCACTGCGCAGCACGCTGATCGTGCTGCTGCCACGGCGCGAAGCGCAGCGTTGGAGCGCATTGGCGCGCGATGTCGACGACGCGCCATTGGGCTCCCGCGCGCAACGCGTCATGCAGGTGCTGCAGCAGCAAGGCGCGCTGTTCTTCGATGAAATCGCCGACGCGGCACATCTGATGAATACCGAGCTGGAAGATGCATTGAGCGAGCTGGTGATGCGCGGCCGCGCGCATTGCGACAGCTATGCCGGCCTGCGCGCGCTGCTGGTGCCGGCGTCCAAGCGACCGTCGGCACTGTCGCGGCAGCGTCGCCGCGCCAGCGCGCTGGGCATCCGCGATGCGGGCCGCTGGGCGCCGGTGCGGGCGCTGCCCGACTTGCCGCTTGCCGAAGCCGCGCAGCGCCATCAGGACACGCTAGAACACGTCGCGCGCACGCTGTTGCGGCGCTACGGCGTGGTGTGCTGGCGGCTGCTCGAACGCGAGGCCGCATGGCTGCCGCCGTGGCGGGAATTGCTGCGCATGTATCAACGGCTGGAAGCGCGCGGTGAAATCCGTGGTGGGCGGTTTATCGCCGGGCTGTCCGGCGAGCAGTTTGCGTTGCCCGAGGCGATTGCGGCCTTGCGCCGTGTGCGCGCGCAGCCGTTGCCGCAGCAGTGGATCTGCGTCAGTGCGAGCGACCCAAGCAATCTGCTCGGCAGTCTGCTGCCGGGCGAGCGGGTCGCGCGCGTGCCGGGCAATCGTGTCGCTTCGCTGGATGGGCTGCCCATGGCGATCTGGGCGGCAGACCGCTTCCAGACCTTGGAGGAGCTTACCCCCGAGCAGGCCGAGCAGGCGCTGCGTCTGCTACAGCGCGGACCGGGCGCGGCCGAACAATCGCCGATGGAGCGC
Organism: Xanthomonas sp. D-36-1; assembly: GCF_017746155.1. Taxonomy (NCBI): domain Bacteria; kingdom Pseudomonadati; phylum Pseudomonadota; class Gammaproteobacteria; order Lysobacterales; family Lysobacteraceae; genus Xanthomonas; species Xanthomonas sp. D-36-1. The sequence continues at coordinate 6,465 of NZ_JAGHWR010000090.1, read as the reverse complement.
TGGTTGGCTCAATCGCCGGCAAGCGCCGTGCCTTTTCCGGTCACGCGCGGAAGCCTACGCGATAAATAGCGGCTATCTGCAACCACCCAGCGCCATGGCGCATCCACGGCCTTGCGGATGCCGATGCGCGGCGTCGCCAATGGGTTGGACGGAGGCGGCGCGCCGTCGTCCTCGATCCAGAGCCGCGCGGCCGCAGTGCTGAGATCCAGCCCATTGTCCGCAGCGGTCACGCCGAACGCCTGCGCCAGGCGGCCTGGGCCGGTGGTCAACGCGGTGACCGGCGCGGCGCCGCGCGCGGCCTGCATGCGGTCGATACCGTCCAGCGGTTCCAGGGCGCGGATCAGCACCGCATGCCCGGGCGCACCGCCGCAGACCGCATTGATTGCCCAGTGCATGCCATAGATGAAATACACATACAGGTGCCCGGGCGCACCGAACATCACCCGCGTGCGCGGGGTCATGCCGCGGAACGAGTGCGCGGCCGGGTCGTCGCTGCCGCAGTAGGCTTCCACTTCGGTGATGCGCCCGCGGCGTCCGTCAGCGCTGACCAGCACCTTGTTGAGCAATTGCGGCGCGACCTGGCGGGCATCGTGGGCATAGAACGTGCGGGGCAGGGGCTGTGCAGGCATGGCAGAAGCATAGCTTCACGGACGTGATGTCCCAGCGGACTGGCCTGGACAGCGCACGGGCGAGGGTAGGGTTTTTCCGAATATGGGCTGTGACGAGCGCGTGATCTGTCACAAAAGCGCGGATTCGATTGGATGAATAGGCACTCCGGCCCTGACTGCATCTCAAGCGGGTTTTGTCGTCGCCGATAGCCATTAGCGATGGGTTAGACCAGCCGTAGCGCCATGCGCGATACGCGCAGCGCCATCACCATCCTGCAGCGCATGTCGCCCACGCACCCTTCTTGAGAGAACTCCCCAATGTTAGGCAACTTCAGAATCGGAACCAGACTGATCGTGGCATTCCTGATCGTCTCGGCCATCGGCGCATGCATCGGGTGGGTGGGCTATTCCAACTCCGGCCGCATCAGCGCGCTGTCGACGTCGTTATACGAGCGCGAGTTGCTCGGCATGTCCCACGTCAAGGAAGCCAACATCAACCTCATCTATGCCGGTCGTGCGCGCGCCAACCTGTTGTTGGCCAGCAGTGCAGAGGAGCGCCAGTCGCATGTGCAGAACATCGACAAATACACCGCCAAGGTGGTCGATCACATGGCCCGTGCGCGGGAGAGCTTCCAGAGCGAGGAAGGCAAGAACAAGCTGGCGCAATTCGATCGCGCCTGGCAGAAGTATCTGGACGAGCGGGGCCGCTTCATCGAGGTCGCCAACCGCGAAGCGCTGCGCGAGGCCAATCCGGAACTGGCCGCGCTCTCGCGCGCGGTCCGTGCCAGCTCGGACGAAGTGGATAACCTGATGACCGACCTGAGCGGCCTGCGCGAGCGCAGCGCCGCGGCGGCCAACGCCGAAGCCGGTGCGATCCACACGCGCAGTTCCAGGCTGCTGGTCGCCATCATCTGCAGCGGCGTGTTGCTCGGCGCCATTCTCGGTGTGGTGATCAGCCGCAGCGTCACCGGGCCGATCCGCCGCGCGGTGGCGGTGGCCAACGGCTTGTCGGAAGGCGATCTCACCATGCGCATCGATGTGCACGGCCGCGACGAAACCGCCCAATTGCTCGAAGCGATGCGCACCATGGTCGGGAAGCTGTCGCAGGTGGTCGGCGAGGTCAACACCAGCGCCGAAACACTTGCCAGCGCGTCGGAAGAAGTCAGCGCCACCGCGCAGTCGCTGTCGCAGGCAGCCAGCGAACAGGCCGCCGGTGTGGAAGAGACCAGTGCTTCACTGGAGCAGATGACCGCATCGATCAGCCAGAACACCGAGAACGCGCGCATCACCGACGGCATGGCCACCCAGGCCGCCAAGGAGACCGTGGAGGGTGGCGAAGCGGTGGTTGCCACCACCCAGGCGATGAAGCAGATCGCGCAGAAGATCGGCATCATCGACGACATCGCCTACCAGACCAATCTGCTCGCGCTCAATGCCGCGATCGAAGCCGCGCGCGCCGGCGAACATGGCAAGGGGTTTGCCGTGGTCGCCGCCGAGGTGCGCAAGCTGGCCGAACGCAGCCAGGTGGCCGCGCAGGAAATTGGCGAGGTGGCCAGTTCCAGCGTGGAATTGGCCGACCGCGCCGGTCGTTTGCTGGATTCGATCGTGCCCAGCATCAAGCGCACCTCCGACCTGGTACAGGAAATATCCGCTGCCTCCGAGGAGCAATCTTCCGGCGTCAGCCAGATCAATTCGGCGGTCGTGCAGTTGAGCCAGACCACCCAGCAGAACGCCAGCGCATCCGAAGAGCTTGCCGCCACTGCCGAGGAAATGAGTGCGCAGGCCGAACAGCTGCAGCAGAGCATGGCGTTCTTCCGGCTGGGCGGGCAGGGCGCGCCGACTGCGCCGCCCAAGCGCGGCAAGCAGGTCGCTGCGCGGCCGGCGCGTGCGGCGGGCACGCGTGGCTGGCGTAGCAACGCAGCGCCGGCGTATGCGATGTCCGAGGGCCCCGACGAAGGCCAGTTCGCGCGTTTCTGAGAGAGCGACCAATGACCGCACCGACGCTTGATGTGATGCCCGGCGACGCCGATGTCGCCGCGCAATATCTGACCTTCCAACTGGATGGCGAAACCTTCGCCACCAGCATTCTCGGCATTCGCGAGATCATTCAGTACCGCGCTCCCACACCGGTGCCGTCGATGCCGGATTGCGTGCGCGGGGTGATCAATCTACGCGGCGCGGTGGTGCCGGTGGTGGACCTGCAATCGCGCCTGGGGCGCGCGGACAGCGCGATCGGCAAACGCAGCTGCATCGTGATTCTGGCCACCGAGCAGGCGCAAGGCACGCAGGTGATTGGCGTGCTGGTGGATGCGGTCAATGCAGTGATCGAACTGGCCGACCAGGACATCGAGGCGGCGCCCTCGTTCGGCACGCATATCCGCCGCGACCTGCTGCGCGGCATGGGCAAGGTCGGCGAGCGCTTTGTGGTACTGCTGGAGATGGAGCAGGTGCTGCAGGTGGACGAGATCGCCGGAAATACCGACGCACTGGCGGCCTGAGCGACCGCCATGCCGCAGGGCGATCGGCGCAGGCTGCGTCGATCAGGCCCGCAGCTGCCAACCGTCGAAGCGGTGCACGTGGTTGCGGCCAGCGTCACGCGCCTGCTGCAACGCGTGCCGCGCACGGGCCAACAAGGTAGCGCTGTCGAGCGCGGTGGGCGTGGCAACATCCACCAGACCTGCGCTAAGCGTCAACGGGCCGGTCGGCCAGTGCGCGTCTGCTACCGCCTTGCGCACGCCTTCGGCAGCAGCAAGGGATGCAGATGCTGCGGTCGCCGGCAGCGCCACGCAGAATTGATCGCAGGCCAGGCGCGCCACGATTGCGGCAGGCGGAAGCTGCGCTTCCAGCAATGTAGCGACCTGCAGCAGGGTAGCATCGGCCGCTGCGGCGCCGGCTTGCAATTTTTGCCGCTTGAAGCCATCCAGTTCCAGCAGCATGAAACCCAGTGGCGCATCCGCGGCAGAGCTGGGCGCATCGGCAAGCGCGTGCAAGGCGTGCTCCAGCCCGGCGCGATTCCATCGCCCGGTGAGCGCATCGCGCAGCGCATCCAGCTCTACCAGCCGCGCGGCCTGTTGCAGTTCGAGGGTGCTGACGACTTGCCTGGCCAATGCTTGCAGCGCGTCGCGCTCGGCCACCGACAGTCGCCGCGGAACGCGATCCAGCACGCACAGGGTGCCCAGCGCGATGCCGTCCGGGGTCAACAACGGCGCGCCTGCATAGAAGCGGATCTGCGGCTCGCCTGTCACCAGCGCGTTGCCCACAAACCGCTCGTCCTGATGGGTGTCGCCGACTTCCATCACCTGATCGGGTTCGAGAATGGCGTGCGCGCAAAACGACAGCTCACGCGGCGTCTCGTTCTGCTGCATGCCGATCCTGGATTTGAACCATTGGCGATGCGTATCGACCAGTGAGATCAGCGCCATCGGCATCCAGCAGACTGCAGCTGCGATCGAGGTGAACGCGTCGTAGCTCGGCTCCGGTGCGGTGTCCAGCAGGCGGTAAGCATGCAGCGCCTCCACGCGCTCATCTTCGTTGGCCGGCAGGCGCGCTCCGATCGTGGCGTTGACGCCGCCTGGCAGCAACGTTGCGTGGAACAGGTTCAACGCGGGTGCCTCGGGTACCTGCATGCAAAACACCACCGGGAACAAGGCGCCATCAAGGCGATGAGGGTTAATGCGACAAGGCACTGGCCGATGCGATCGCTACCCTGGCACGGCACTGCTTCCCAGGGCAGCGGCATACCGGCGAGCGCCTGTCCGGATCTTGCCACAGGAGCGGCGTGGTTGGCCGGCGCCGGCTTTCTAGTTCCGTAGACGCAGCATTTTCAGCTGCGCGATAGGGCGCAACGCGCCGCCGACGATGCAGCACGGGGGCTCACCGCATCAGCGTTGCCGCGGAGCTGCCCGGTGCCAGATTGCAGGTTTGTCCAACTCACTTTCCCTGACCGGCCTTGCCAGTTGGGCGACGGCTTTGCTCGTCGTGCACCTTCAGATCTTCCTGGCCCGGGCGCTGCCTGGCGGCATCGTCGTGCCGGCGGTCTTGCTGGCTCTCGGTCACGCCGTGCGCATCGTCGGCGACCTCGTCGGGCTGTTGGTCTTTCTTGCTCATGGCGTGGGTCCGCTGTGGAGTGAAGCCGGACGTTAGCGCGCGCGATGTGATCTCCACGCCACGGCGACCGGCCCGCCTGCACCGCAGGTTGCCCCACAGCCCCCCTCAAAACGCGCAAGCCCCGGAAACATGAGGTTTCCAGGGCTCGTGCGTTTGACTCTATGGTGCGGAAGGCTCCCGAATAATACCTGCAAGTAGCTGTAATGCAATAAGTATTTCCGATGCGGTGAGTGCTGTTACCGCCATAGTTACCGCCAAGCTCATGCGGCTAGGCCCCGCGTACCATTGCGTGCGTCTACCGCTGCACTCATCCATGCGGCCACTTCTGTGGAGACCCATGCCGCAATGTTGCCACCGGGGAATTGTACTGGCTTCGGGAACTTGCCCGCAGCGGCCCAGGCATAGAGTGTGGACTTGCTCACGCCGACGGTGGCGATGACCTCGGGCAAGCGCATGAAATGATATGGCAGCGTCGTCTGTGGTTGAGTCGTCATGGCTTCCTTGAAATGAGAAAGGCCCGCTGCATGAGGTTGCAGCGAGCCTTTAGGTTGGTGTGGTGCCTGCCGTAGGGCAGCCTCCCTGGAGGGGGCGGCATGGGGGCGGCTGGGCCTTGGATGGTTGAAGTGACTGCCGCGTAATTTCGCAGCGAAAACCTTTTTTCTTCTCCCGCCGGCAGGGCGGTCAAGTCAGGCTTGGGCTGTCAGTTGTCCAGATGTGCCGGTTGCGCTGGGACAGCGGGTGTCCCAATTGGGACAGGGCGGTATGGTGGTGGGCTGAAGTGAGCAAGAAGATCCACCGATGCGAGTTGATCTGTGGCATTCACCTCGTCGTTCGCCAGCATCTCAAGCGCTCTGGCGCGCACGGCTGGGGATGAGCCATCCACCAGCTTGACGATACTGCGCGCGACCTTCTCCGCATCCCGGTCTAACTGCTGCTGCTCGGTACTGGGCAAGCTTGTCTGCCATGGGCTGTTGGCTTCCCGCACGTATCGCCACCTCGGCCAGCCAGTGCCGGGGTCAATCGACAGTGAATTGAACTCCGTTGGGACCACGCGGGGCAGATAAGTCACCATGCTGCCGACGGTGTTCTTGCTGATGCCGAATCGGCCTGCGATAGAGCGTAACGATTCGCCCTTTGGAAGCTCGTTGGCGCCTCGTTGCGTCAGGATTGCAAGGTACTGCCAAGCGGCATCTCGGCATTGTTCTTTGTGGAGGGCGAGTGATCTGCCAGTGCAGTTCACCAGCTTCGAGACGGCGACGGCCGCATGCCAGTCCATCGGCAAGATGCTCGCGGGAATTGTGTCTCGACCAGCCTGTCTATAGGCAGTTAGGCGATGGTGTCCGTCTACGAGGTACAAGCCGGGGGCCACAGACTCTGCGTGCCCGATATCCGCTATCCACACAGGGTCAAGTTGTGTCTGTTCCGATACTTCTAGCGCTAATCGAAGGGTGGCGATGTGCTGCTCGCGGCCCTGCTCGATCCGGCCCTTGTCACGAATTGGAACTATGCGGGTCACTCTGGGCTGCAAAGCGTCAGCGAGCCGAACATAGCTGATAAGTAGATGCTGTTGAGGGGTGCACCTGAATCGCTCAAGTGCGGCGTCATAGTTCATTGCTGGCCTCCTATTCGAGTCGCGGGAGACGCGCATAACTTAGTCGGCATCATGCCGGTGAGTCTGTTCCGTGTGCCGAAGTCAAGCGCGTCTAGGACAGCGTTGTGTCCTATAGGGGGGTAATCCCCCCACTTTTAG
>NZ_JAGHWR010000089.1:0-1211 GCF_017746155.1 Xanthomonas sp. D-36-1 | reverse complement strand
GTTGATCAGACCTTCCTTAGCTCCTGCCAAGCGCCTTGAGTTGAGGCCACCGGGAAAATTGCCGGGAAAATTAGCTGCGCTTTGGCGGTTTTACCACCGGCAACGCGTGGTCATAGCGGCCGGTCATTTCTGGTGTCACGTGCCCTGCGGCGTCTTGTTTGTCGCCCCGGTTACCCACTGTGTCGGTAATGCCGCGATGCTTAAGGCCGTGCAGCGAAAAGCGCTCCTGCTTCGAAATGATTTCTTCTTTCAGTGCCAGCTTGATGAATCGCTGCCAGGCGCTATCCAGTGATGACTTAGCCATCGGATTACCGGTCTGTTCAACGAGTAGGCGCCGATCCTCAGCCTTGATTGGGACTGCAAAATTCCGACCTTTTTTAGTCCAGATGGCGGTCCGTCGTGCTACGAGAAGATCCCACGCCTCGATCATTTCTGGATCCCATTCGGTGAGGGTGTCGCGTGATCCCTTGCGCCGTTGAGCATGGATGCCTGCAGGTTGTTTATGTGTGTCGTTGAGTGTGCACACCTCGATGCCGCGTAGGCGTGCGCTATACGCCAGCACCATGACCGGTGCTAGGTAGCTCGGGCAGCTGCCTTTCGTATGCGGCGTGAGGGAGCCACGCTCTCGAGCGAAGGCCAGTACCTTGTCGAACGCGGACGGCATTGGCATCCGGTGTCTCTTTGCTTCGCGTGCTTGCCTCACGCCGATTGCTGGATTGGATCTGCATAGGCCGGCACGCACGCCCCAGGCGAGTGTGCGACGTAGATAGCGATGAAGGTGGTTTGCTTTACTGGGCGTCGCTGGAAGTGCGGGTTGGTAACGGTTGGCCGGTCGCCCCATTGCGAAGACTTCCACGAGCCGCTGGACTACAGGCGTGGTGATCCGGTCAATCTGCACTGAACCCAACTTCGACCCATCTTTGCGAGGCGTGGACGATACACCCTCGTCCATATGACCTTGAAATCAAGCTGGCATTCGAGGCGCCAACTACGGGCGAGCGGCTCGTCGCTCTCTATAGCGTCTTGGCGGCATACGTCATCAAGTAAGATCTTAGATGTCTGCTCTAGGGAAGGTCTGAACAACGAGACCTGACAGGGCGGAAGGTGGCGTCGTTCCGAAGAGTGGCTTTTGGAACTTCGGAATTTCGCCATTTCTGGCGCTTTCCGCGGGAATTTCCCGGTTCACAGACGCACGCTCCCCATCGCCGGCA
>NZ_JAGHWR010000088.1:0-35978 GCF_017746155.1 Xanthomonas sp. D-36-1 | reverse complement strand
TGCCGGCGATGGGGAGCGTGCGTCTGTGAACCGGGAAATTCCCGCGGAAAGCGCCAGAAATGGCGAAATTCCGAAGTTCCAAAAGCCACTCTTCGGAACGACGCCACCTTCCGCCCTGTCAGGTCTCGTTGTTCAGACCTTCCCTAAGTCTGGACGGCAGTGGCGAAGACAGCAGCGAGCTGGTGTTTGAAAGTAGAGGCCAAGTCTGGCGTTGGTGGCTTGCCACGCTTGCCTGGCAACGGTGGCTCATTAGAATTGCTCGCATTTGCACACACGCAGCGAGAAAAAATCACCGTGAAGCTCAGTATGTAGTGACATGGGCCAATGATGCAAATCGTTCAGTGCGCATGCCAAGTGCTGTCGAAGCTTCCATGGCAGCATTTGGTCGGCGTCGTCATCGCTTGGCTTCGGGCGGACTGCGATCCGGTCACCTTATTTACATGCCAGGATCTTCGATAGACGTGCTGGTGTGTCGAATTCACCAACATCTTTCCGTTGATGGTGAGTTGGGCGATGAGCTAGTGTGGCGAGGATTGAAACGGCAGGAAAGCAGCAATGAGACACGCGTATCGTTTTGGCGATCCCTTGAAGCAGCCGGCGACCGTGGAGCAGTGGCTCGTTAAGCACAGGAGTGCGACTCCGATGTGCCTGATTTGCGGTCAGCAGATGGCGCTTCGAGGCGTGCATGCTCAGACGACCGCCCACTTTGTTCACGGCGCGAATTCGAATTGCCCGACGATTACAAGGTCTCATGCACCATACAAATATTTGAGTTCACTCTCGAAGAGTCCTGGCGCCGCAAGCGCTGCCAAGAAGTTTGTTAAAGACAATCTCTACGGCGTCTACTACCGGATGAGGGCTCTTGCGCCGGGGTTGACTTGGACAGAGCTGTTGGCGGCCTGTGAAGCTGCAAAGGCCCATCAGGTATGGGACTTGGTCGGGATGACGCCAGAATACGCTCCCTCAGTGCTGCTTACTTGCGTGGATAGTTTCCCGGCAACGAGTTTTAGGCCATCTGAACTATCGTTTTTTTTGGAGCCCAATCCATCGCCAGGCGCTTACTGGAATTTTCCCCAAGGTCGGAAACGGCAAATTTTTGTCGTTGATCGCACGAAGGGGCAACTGAGCTTGGTGGACATCGACTTCACTCTCGCCCAGGGCGACATCTTCACGCGCATCGAAGTTGCGCTTTCGTGAATCTAAAGACCTGCGCAGCATCAATTTGGCCGTTAGACACCGAGACGCGTGTTACGTGTGAGCGCTGAGGATCACATCACCGAGATCGTTACGACACTAGCCGATCATTGATCGCTTGGCTGAGTAGCTCAAACCACTTATTCATCTCGGTCTCGTCACCAAACTTCAACGTCCAAACCGGGTGATCCAGATCACGCACGCTAACGGTCAGGGTCCCCTCACGCTTGGAGCGATGCCAGTGCTTGTCCCAGGCCCTGATGTCGGTGAACCCATAGGTCTTCACCGCTCGGCCTTGTTTGAGTCGGATGGAAGAACGCTCGGTTGATAGTGCCACGGCAGTCGTCCGCGAAAAATGCGCGCGTTGGTAGTTGGCCTTGAACGCCGCTTTGGCGCTGTGGAGCTTCAATGCGTAGCCAGAACCAGCGGCGATGAGTGCTGCGCTACCGACAAGCACGATCAGAAGAAAAGTCCAAACCGTCATAGCGGGGCTCCTTGAAGAGGTGGGGGAGGCTTACTGGACGCGGCCAGTGATCTTCCATTTCCCGCCGATCTCAGTGAACGTGTAGACGCCATCCATCTGACTGCCGAAATCCTGCCCGAGTGCTTCCACCTTGGCGCTGACATCGCACGTGTAGCTCGGCGCGCCTTCAGCCTTGACGCACTTGCCGCTCTCGAAATCCTCGATCTTGGCCTTGTCATTGCTGTTGTCTTTAACGTAGAGCAAGAACGCGTCATGGCGCTCGCTTTCAGATGGGCCACCACCCGAGCAAGCCGCCAGAGAGACGATCAACGTGCCGATGACGGCAAAGCGAGCTTTGGACATAGGAATCCTTAGATAAGCGAGAGCAAACGGATTGGCACAGATGCATAGCCGTGTAAGGCCGCATGGCCGCCTCTGGCATCGGCCCATTGCAGTTGACAGCGTGCCGGGGCAACGTCAGTATGCGTTCAACGAATGATTCGTTCAACGAATTTTTGCAAGGCGCGTAACTCACGTTCATCCTTGTAAGGATGAGCACCCCCCAACCTGACATCCTGTCGTTGTTCGCTGCGCGGCTTAAAGCGCGCCGCCTAGCAATTGGCCTTGTGCAACAGGACTTGGGTGTCGCTCTTGGATTGGAGAGTCGCATCGCTCAGGCTCGCATCAGCCGCTACGAAACGGGCACGCATGTCCCAGATCTCAAGACTGCCCTGGATCTGGCTGATGCACTTGGTGTGTCCCTAAGTTCCTTGGTCGCCGAGTCTGATCGACTTGGTCAGATCATCGAGCTGGTGCGCCAACTGCCAGAGGGTCAGCAGGAAGAGCTGGCGAAACACTTGTCGACACTCGCCGCATCGTCTCCTTCGAAGTCCGAAAAAGAGTAGGCCGAACAACCTATTCGACGGACAAGCTCTCACTTGGGGAGCAGCGAAGGACGTCGCAAAATTGCGGCTGAGCCCAGCACAGCGGCCCGGCTCGTCCATGGTGCGAAAGGTCCCGTCGCTGTCTTGGCATGCTCCCCGTCAGACAATTCCTACACAGATGCCAATGCCCATCCGATCTGAGCGGGCGGTGTGATCCTGTAATCTTGCGAGCGGACGGTCGTTTTCAAACAAGCCAGGGATCACCAATGGAAGGCAGCGCGTCATGACCGGCAAGACCCAGCTCAGTGTTGCCATCGCGCTTTTTATCCTTGCCTTCATTGCAGGGGTCTACCTCTCCGGTCAGTTGATCTTGATGCTGTTGAAGGTGGCTGGGCCGCTCAGCGTCGGCACCTATTGGTCTTACGTCAAAGCGCTCGACCTCCCGCAGTTAGCTCCCTATGCCAGCAAGATCAAGCTGGCTGGTGCCTTGGGCTTCGGCGCGCCGGTCCTGGCCTGGATTGCACTGCTGATCCCGTTGTTCAAGCCAAAGGCCGCCGCCCTACACGGCGACGCCCGCTTTGCCTCCGGCAGTGATCTGGCCAAGAAGGACATGCTCAAACCGTCGCCAACCGGCATTGTGGTTGGGAAGCACGGTGGCAAGTTGGTGCGCCTACCTGGGCAACAGTTTGTGATCCTGGCCGCGCCCACGCGTTCGGGCAAGGGTGTGGGCATCGTCATTCCCAATCTGCTCGACTACCAAGGCTCAGTGGTGGTTTTGGACATCAAGCAGGAAAACTTCGATCTCACTTCCGGCTGGCGCAAGAGCCAAGGCCAAGAGGTCTTTTTGTTCAACCCGTTTGCCGAAGACGGGCGCACGCATCGCTGGAATCCACTGAGCTACATCTCGCCCGATCCCGCCTTTCGCGTGTCGGATCTAATGAGTGTCTCGGCGATGCTCTACCCGGACGGCTCTGACGCCCAGAAGTTCTGGGTGAGCCAAGCGCGCAACGCCTTCATGGCGTTTACGCTCTATCTGTTCGATAGCCTTGACGATCAGATCAAGCGTAAGCATCCAAAAGACACCTGGATGTTCCCAACCCTTGGGATGCTCTATCGCGTGTCGTCTGGCGATGGGAGCGACTTGAAGGGCTACCTCAAAAAGCTCTCGCAGCGCGACTTCCTGGGACGCGATGCCAAGATCGCCTTTGACAACTTGCTCTCGCAAGCCGAAGAGACGTTCGCCTCGATCATGGGCACGTTCAAGGAGCCGCTCAACCAGTTCATCAACCCAATCCTGGATGCAGCTACCAGCGGCAACGACTTTTTGCTCATCGATGTGCGCAAGAAGAAGATGAGCATCTACATCGGCATCCAGTCGAACAAGCTGGCCGAAAGCCGCTTGCTGATCAATCTGCTTTTCAGTCAGCTCATCAACTTCAACACCAAAGAATTGCCGCAGAACAACCCGGCGCTCAAACACCAGTGCTTGCTGCTGATGGACGAATTCACGTCCATCGGCCGGGTCGACATCATCGCAAGCGCCGTGAGCTACATGGCCGGCTACAACATTCGCTTGCTGCCGATCATCCAGAGCATGGCGCAGCTGGATGCGACCTATGGCAAAGATGTCTCGCGCACGATCATCACCAACCATGCCTTGCAAATCGTCTATGCCCCGCGCGAGCAGCAAGACGCCAACGACTACTCGGACATGCTCGGCTACACCACGGTGCGCAAGAAGAACAAGTCGCAAACCAGTGGCAAGCAAAGCAGCGTGTCCTACTCCGAGACCGAGCAACGCCGCGCCTTGATGCTGCCGCAGGAGTTGAAGGCGATGGGCTTTGACAAGGAGGTCTTTCTCTATGAAGGCATCCCAAGCCCGGTGCTCTGCGAGAAGATCAAGTATTACGAAGACGCCTACTTCACCAAGCGCTTGTTGCCGAAGGTGAAGATTGAAGCCTTACAGATGGTCCCCGCATGAGTGATAGCACACCTTCCAATGTGCCTCAGAATCGATTGAAGGCTGGTGGCAGTCACAGTCAACAGCTTCTGCGTGACCTGGCATTAATCAATGCGCGCACTGTGCAGCAGTTAGGGCCATTGCAACCGGGGGCGTCCGTAGCAACGCCTAAGCGCAAGCCCAATCTTCCACGTCCAATGCAACGCCTCAATCAGGATGCTTTTATGACTCAGACTAACGATTCTTCCCCTGATTCGGTCGGCAAAAGACCGCCAGTGCCGCAAGGCTTGCGCGAAAGCTTCAAGGATTACCCCGATCACATCGCGCGGTTGGAAAGTGCGCTCCAAGAGTCGGTCGATAAGCCATCGCCGATTACCCCTCCCTTGGAGTTTGCGATCTGGGCGATCGAGGGCTGTCTTGATACCTTTATCGACGAATCACGTGAAAAGCTCAGGATTGCAGAACAAACGGGCGACCAAGAAGCAATCGCACTGGCGAAGGCAACGCATCTACTCATGCTTCATAGCGCCGCTAAGGGCACATGGAAGGAGCAGAATTTAATGGACTATTTTGGTTTCCCAAGTTCGAGTCATCGTCATGGCTGATGAAAGCGATGTGCTGCCGAAAGGGATCCACGAGCAGATCCTACGCGAGCAAATACTAACCGCCCCAGATTTCATCAATTCAACAGCCCAGCAGCAGCCGAAAGCAGTCATTCTGGGCGGCCAGCCTGGTGCGGGTAAGGGCGGCCTTGTCGCTCAGGCGAAGGCCGAGCTTGATCAAAATGCGGTCACAATCGACCCCGATGAGTTGCGCCGCTACCACCCGCGCGTTGCTGACTTTCGACGCGAAAATCCTTATGAATGGTCTGGTCGAACCCACAAGGACGCGAGCTCTTGGGCCGATGAGCTGCGCATGGCAGCGACTGCCGAAAAAAAGAACCTCATCTTCGACACCACGTTAAGCGATGGAAAGTGGGCATCGGAGACGCTAATCAAGGGCTTGCAAGAGCAGGGCTATGAGGTCGAGGTGCGTGCTGTTGCTTCTCCCAAGTTGGAGAGTGAGCATGGTGTCGATGAGCGTTTTACGGCCAACACCGACAGGCAAGGCTACGGTCGCCATGTGCCTGAGGGCGCGCGTGATGCAATCTACGGAAAGCTCCCTGTCAGTTTAGATACCATCCATACGAACAGCAACGTGCCCATCCGCATCTTCAATCGTGAGGGCATCGAGCTTTACGATAGTCGCACCGACGCACGCATGCCTGGTCAAGCGATGGAGGAAGCGCGCAACGCGCGGCTTAAAGATCCCGCTTTCACCGAGCATCTTCGGGATGCCTGGCAAAAGCAAGTCGATTGGCACCGTGATCTACCGGAACACGCACAAGCGATCCCGAAATCTGATCCTGCTGTCCAAGCAAAACTGCTTGAGGAGCATGCCAAGCTCCGGGTGAGCGATGTAGTTGCTAGTCGCATGGAAGGCATCGCCACCATTGATGAACTCGTGCGGCCGGGGGCTCCGCCTGCACGCGTGCCTGTGCCCGAGCCGGAGATCCCGGGCTTGCGTCGCGCCGGGATGACAGCAGGGCTTGCGGGCTTGGGCGTTGCCGCGACCGCCTACGACGCGTCGCAAACCGGAGAGCGTGTTGGCACGCTGTTGGCACAAGACAACCTCACCGCTGCGCGCTCAGAAGCGTTGCACTTTGCTGCCCGAGGTGCGGGCGGCTGGGCGGGAGGTGCTGCTACCGCTGCCGTTGTTGGCACAACCGGTGCAGGCCCTGTCGCGTTGGTGGTGGCCGATGGTTATCTGTTCAGTGCTGCTGCCGACAAGGCCGTGACGCTTTGGGACAACCGTCAGATCTATGCGCAGACCGACAAGGAAGGTGTGAGCTGGGAGTTCAACGGCAACCAGTGGCTTCGCCAAGAAAAAGCCGACCTGCAAGACGATGGTGCGGATACCCAACAGAAGCAGGGCATGTTCGCGCTGCCCGAAAAAGCGCGCGAGCTGAACTATCACGCCAGTGGCGAAGCGACCGAGCAGGCGCTGGGCAAGGTGCAAACCAGTAATCCCTATGTGCAGCCATCCAGTGAGGCAGATGCGGCGCATCTCTACGCACGGGATTGGCGGCATGATCCGGCAAGTGGCCAGTGGTCACGGATGATCGCCGACGAAGTCGATCGGAACGATCGACCTGTCTGGACGGTGGATCCGGCAAGCCCCGAGCGCAGTGCTGCGTTGGACCAGCAAGCAGCCCAGGTGGTTGACGCCAACATTGCCCGTGGCCCAGCTGCGATTGCCGCGACGTATCAAGCTGCTTATCGGCGCAATGGTTGGGACGACTTTGGCCCTGTGCCAGCGGCCGTGCAAGCCGCCTTAAACCCCGACTCACTGCAAGCATCGGACGGCAGGCAGTATCAGCGCGATACGCAAGGCCAGTGGCGGCATGACGGCGTTGCTGCCGAAGGCAATGTCCCGTTGGAACTCAATGCAACGCGTGAACGCTTGCAACCGGCCTTGGAGCAGCATGCGCAGGCAATGGCACAGATGCCCGCGCGGCAAACGCCAACCGCGCAGCAACAAGACCAGGCCAATACCGAAGCGACGTACGCCGCCTATGGCGTTGCGCCCAATGCCCAGACTGCAAGCGCGATCCAGCATGCGGTGCAAAAGACTCGTGAGGTAAACGGGATTGATGCAGCGACCAGCTCTTTGGCATTGGAGCGTGATGCGACCGGTCAATACTCGGTGGACAGCCCCATCCAGCATTTGAGGCGGGATGCCGATGGTGCAGTGCGTGTTGCGGCAACCACCAGCACCGCCGACATCCATCAGGCACTCGGCGAGGTGCAGTCACTTCGGCAGGAGCAACCGCCTTCGGCCGGCGCACCAGAGCTGCGCATTGACGCGCAATCGCCCCGAGAACGCGATGCCTACGAGCAAGCCCTGCGGGAGGCCAATCGGCAAGGCGTTTCCACGCAGGAAGCGCAACAGGTTGCGAGCTTTGCGGCGACATCAGCTACCGCCCCGCGTGTGGATGAAACCCAAGCGCCTCAGGCAGCCATTGACGTGCAGCGAGATCGAGACGTTGCACGCACAACCGACGCGCCTGCCGTTGCGGAGACGGCGACTCCTGCTCTTGTCGTGATGCCTGCATCCGTCAACGCGCCGCTGCCAGAAGACGTGCGCCCGGTTGCCAAGCCTACCGAACCAAAGCCCGAGTCTGTCCCACAACGCGAATCCCAAGAAACCCGAACACCTGAGGTTGCCGCACCCTCGGCAGCCGGCGCAGTCCAGCCGAAGGCAGAACCAGTAGACCCACCCACGGCAAGCGCATCTGCGCCGAGCGTCGGATCGGTCTCATCAGCTCTCACGTCTCGTGAGGAAGCTCTAACCCAGGCAACTGTTCCAGCGCCGCCGTCATCGCATGAGGTGGAAGGGCTGCGCCTCGGCGACCGGGGACAAGAGGTCGAGTTCTTGCAGTATCGATTGCAGCAAGTGGATGCCCGGGGGCCAAACGGTCAGGCCGTGCCGCAAGACGGGCACTATGGTCCAGAGACCGAACATGCGGTAAGGCGGTTCCAGCAAGACCAGGGTTTGCCTGCAACGGGCGTTGCCGGCCAAGACTTGGATGCTGCATTGTCCCAGGCACAACACGCGCGCCGAGAAGCTCTGAAACCCACGGAGCCTGCATCGGCAAATGCAGCAGTGGAGCAGGGCAGCGAGCAGCAAGCCCGAGTAGGAATGCCGCAGAACGACGCGCCATCGGCTGTTCTATTGCAGGCAACGCAGCAAGAGGCGGTGCGAGCGCCGTCGCCGGCAATCCCAACACAGAGCGAAGCGCCGGCACAGATCATCTTGCCTGAGCGCATGACCTCCTCCTATGTGTCATCGCCGAGCTTCGGTGGGGCTGGCGGGCGTTCAAACCCAGGTATGAACGATGAGGATCGGGTCGAGCAAGCGAGACCCTCCCAAGATGTCGCTCAGCCAGCGTTTCCCTCTGATCATCGGGATTACGCGTTGTTCTCTGCCATCCAGGCACAACTTCCGAAAGGCACTTCCGATGAGAAAACGGCCGAAGTGCTGCATGCCGTCAAAGAGTCAGGCATCGAGCGTGCGGATGAACTCCGCAAAGTGACCATCCAAGATGATGCCGCCTTTGTCTTTGGCAAAACGCCCGGCTTTCACTCGGAAACCTCGCTCAATACGCCATCGCCTGGCATCAATGAGACCTTGCAGAAGACGGAGGCATTGGATCAACAACGGGCGCAGGAGATAGTGCAATTCCAGCGCGAGCGCGAAGAAATCGACAGGAACCCAACGGGCCCAGTAATGACGCTCGCTGCCCACTCTCAGCAGCAGGCGATGTCAGACGCGTCTGGTGGTGATGGGGGCGGGGGCTGACGTGCTAGAAGCCTAGGATCGGCGCGATAACGATTGGGAGCGGCCCGTGCTCAGCATTGATGTTGACGCGTCCTGTGTGTTTTTCGCAGTGCCTCGACTTAGCAATGCGCGGCTGCGCTTTGCGCAACGCATTTTCGCTTGGCGCAAGCCTTGCTTGCTGAAAAATCAATAGCGTTGGGCTTGCATCCTTCGGTGTGGCGCCAATGCCAACGCCAGATCAACAAAACGCAAATGTAATTTTAATGTCTGCGCGGGTAGCCTCAACCCACACAAGTTGTGCGGTAGATCTCGAAGTGTAGGTGCTATGGATAGCGAGTCAGCTCAGACGGATGACGCAGAACAACCGCTCTTTCGCAAGCGAAAGGGGCCGGAGACAACCTCCACGCTCGGCGACCTAAAAGATGCGTTTCCCTCATCCATCCGGATCTGGATCGGCTGTGGGTGTGTGCTTTTCCTTTTGCTGGCCACATTTGTTCTGACCGCCTCCTACTCTAAGCGTGAGCATGTGTCGGGCCAGATCATCTCGACGCATGGGCGAGTGGATATCCGTAGTGGAACGCCTGGCCTCATCCTGTCAACGACATTGAAGCCCAATGCGTTGGTCAAGAAAGGCCAAGTGCTTGCGGAGCTGTCAGCCGACATCACCGATGAAGCGGGTCGCTCTTTGTCCGATGAGACGATTAAGCGTGCGCTCACCCGATCAGAAGAACTGACCAAGGAGCAATTGCAAACACATGACTTTTCCGGCCAGCGCGAGCGGGAACTGACGCGTCAAGTCGAAGAAACGAGCGGTGCGATGCAGGAAGTCGCTCGCAAGATCTCAATCTTGGAAAAGAAATACGCCAAGAACAAAGAACTGTTGAAGACCATTGAGCCGCTGCTTGCTGAGAAGTATGTGTCCAAATACACCTACCTCACCTACGAAAATGCCCTCTTGGATGCAGAGGCGGAGATTCAGGATGCCCGCGCGCAGCAGTCCACACTTCGCAATCAACGTGCAGCTTTGCTAGGTGAAATCACCGAGATAAGGACGACGGCCAGCAGGCAAGCAAGTGAAATCGAGCGCGAGAAATCCACGATCGAAGATCAAGTGGCCCGAGCCAAGTCTGACCGTCTGCAGACCATCACCTCACCCTTGAGCGGCAGTGTTGCAGCAATCTATGCATCCCAAGGTCAGCGCATTAGCACCGACTCGATCATCGCGTCCATCACCCCAAGCGAGTCGGTATTCGAAGCTGAAATTCTTATTCCTTCCAGGGCCATCGGACATGTAAATGTCGGCACCGAGGTGCTGCTCAACATCGCCGCATTCCCGAAAGCAAAATATGGCGCCATCCAGGGGCGCATCGCATCGCTGTCGACGCAAACGAGTCCGCTCGGTGAGTTGGAGCGCCGCTACGGTCGCCAGTCACCCACCGAGCCGGTTTACACCGCCAAGGTGGCCTTGCCTTCTCAAACCATCGGAGTCGCCCAAGAAGCGAAGTCCTTCCTGCCGGGTATGGAAGTGGATGCGGAATTGATCTTGGAGGGGCGCAAGATTTGGGAGTGGATGTTTGACCCCTTCCAAACCATGGGCTCACGCTTGACGGGTGAAAAGCGATGAAGGATGTCTTGACACCAACAGCCAATAGCGATGCGGAGCCGGGTCGCTTTGCCGAACCAAGCCTGGTGTTCTCCTCGAAGCGTCGTGTTCCGCATATCCGTCAGACGGAGTCGAGTGAGTGCGGCCTGGCCTGCATCGCGATGCTGCTTTCCTACTACGGTCATGAAACAAGCCTCGGGGAGCTTCGCAACCGCTTTACGGTGTCGACCAGTGGGGCAACGCTCGCTTCGCTGATTGAAATCGCTGATGCCAATGGGCTCACAACGCGTCCGCTTCGCTTGGAGCTTTACGAACTGCCCAAGCTGTCGTTGCCTTGCATGGTCCACCTGCACCACGGGCACTTTGTCGTGTTGACGGCTGTGCGGGGCGGCCACGTGCACATCAGCGATCCCGCAACGGGCGTCAAAAAAATCAAGCTCGATGAGTTCGATGAGCTTTTTAGCGGCATTGCGTTGGAAGCGCATCCAGGCCCGGCCTTCAAGAAGATCAAGAGTGTGCCATCGGTTTCGCTTCGCGATCTGGCAGGCTCGCTTCGGTCCCTGGTGCCCGCGTTCTGGGTTGTGGGCATCTTGGCGCTTTTCTTGGAAGGCTGTGCGCTGATTGCCCCCCAATATCTGCGACTGACCATGGATCAGGTGCTGAGCGTCAAGGACGATGGCTTGGTCACCACATTGGCGATCGGCTTTTCGATCGTGCTCTTGGTCCAACTCGTCTTGACCATTGCCAGGAAGTGGACTTTGTTGTGGATTTCTTCCACCACCGGCTTGCGGTGGAGCAGCAACTTGTTCCGTCACCTGGTGTCGCTACCCCAGTCGTATTTCGTGAAGCGGCACACCGGGGATATTTCGAGTCGCTTCCAGTCGATCTACTCCATCCAGCAGTCACTCACGACGAAGATGCTGGAAGCGGTCATCGATGGGGTGATGTCTTTCCTCATGTTGTTGCTCTTGATGAGCTACGACGTGCCGCTTTCCTTCGCCTTGTTGGCTTTCACCCTTGTCTATGTGGGTTCGCGCTACGCCTACTATGCCAAGCTCAAGGAGGCCAACCTCGACCAGATCAACATCGATGCACGCCGGCAAAGCTTGCTCTACGAAACGGTCCGAAGCATCCAGCCCATCAAACTGTTCAACAAGTCAGCGCTTTGGGCGTCGCGCTTTACGAACTACAGCGCGAAAGCGACCAACGCGACCATCGGGGCCGAGCGGATCCGCATTGGGTTCGATTCTGTCCAGCTCCTCATCCAGGGCCTGTGCCGCATCTTTGTGATCTGGGAAGGCACCCGGTTGGTGCTCAGTGGGGATATGACGCTCGGGGTGCTGACGGTCTTTTTGATCTACGCGACGCAGTTCAGCCAACGCAGCATCAACCTGGCTGACTACTTGATGCAGCTGCGGCTGCTTCGCTTGCACACAGAGCGCATTTCAGACATCACCCACAGCGAGCCTGAGTCGTTTTTGCATGGTAACGGCGCGCTGGAGGATGCTGCGCCCGCTATTGCCATTGCTAACGGCTACTTCCGCTACTCATCCACCGACAAGTGGATCATGAGCGCCTTGCAGCTCAGGGCCCCGGCAGGCCAAGTGATTGCGATCGTCGGGAACTCAGGCGTGGGCAAGACCACACTCATCCGCGTTCTGGCGGGGCTTGAAGATCTTCAAGTCGGGGACTTCTTAGTCAATGGAGAGGATCTGCGCAAGGTCGGTAAGTCGAGCTACCGGAGCAAAGTCAGCATCGTCATGCAGGGAGACAATCTGTTGTCCGGGACGTTGTCGGAAAACATCTCCATGTTCGATGAGCACATTGATCAAGAGCGTCTTGTGCAGGCTGCGAAATTGGCATGCATCCACGACGATATTCAGCGCATGCCAATGGGCTTCAACACCAGAGTCGGTGACCTGGGAAACACGCTGTCAGGTGGTCAAAAACAACGGGTCTTCTTAGCCAGAGCCTTTTACAGGCGCACCAAGTTGTTGTTGATGGATGAACCAACGACTGGCGTTGATGAGCAGATGGGCATACAGCTGATGAAGAACATCAAGAGCATCGGCGCGACCACAGTCATCGTAACGCACGACAAGACCATCTCCCGGATGTGCGATATGCACTACCTCTTCGTTAACGGGAACCTGAGGCCCCTGATCAAAGAGCAGCCAAGCAGCTTTGAACAGGACAATGCAGTGGAAACAGCTGGAAAATCCAGCCAAGGATAAGGAGTAATACTTGTAAAAGTAATTCAGAGAGAGAAGCCTTGTTGCGAATCAAATAGTAGAAATGATTGGATCAAAATTAAACGCACAGGATGGAGTGCTGTAATGAGAGAGCTAACAATCGAAGAGCTATTCCTAGTGGCAGGTGCAGCAGCCGCTGCGGACGTCGATCCAAGCGAGCCGCCCACTGAGTTGCCCCCCGTGGTCGTTAATCCACCTCCATCAGAACCACCAACATTGCCGCCAACACCGCCAGTTGAGCAACCCCCACCACCGCCACAAGGTGGAGGAGGGGGCAACGATGGTGATGTTTTTGTCCCGCTGGCTGCTGAAAACAGAATCGATAACGCTTTTATTGATAGCGTCGAGGGCGGGCAACAGCTAGATGCATATGTCCCCACCAATAACGGCGTGGTCATAGATCAGAGCGGAGTAACTGTGGCAACTGGAGTCGATTTGGGTAGCCAAACTGCCGAAAGCCTTACCGCGCTAGGTGTGGATCAGGCGCTTGTTACTACGTTGACGCCCTACCTTCATCTAACAGGACAAGATGCGCTGAATGCCGTTCAAAACAACCCTCTCCACATCACCGAGGCGCAGGCAGATGCGTTGGATAACGCAGTTCGATCAAACATTTTAAATACGGTTGTTAATAGCTATAACAATTCTTCCGATTATGCTGACTTTTATCAGCTGCCTGGTGGCGTCCAGACCGCCATCGCAAGTGTTGCTTACCAATACGGCCCTGGCCTTGCCACAGCAACCCCCAATTTCTGGACCCAAGTAACAACGGGACATTGGCAAGATGCTGTTACCAATCTGAACGATTTCGGTGATGCGTATGATACAAGGCGAGACAGGGAGGCCGCGCTTATTCAACAAGATATTACGAACGGCAGCGTGCCGGGTGGCGGTTAAGTGTTGACTTATAACGTGAGGTTGGAGATGAAAGCTAACAAAAGAATTGCATCAATTGCAATAATGATCTTTTCATTGTGGGGAAGCGTTTTGGCCACGGCTGCGCCTGCCAAGATTAATTCTGCGGTCCTATCGGCTTACTTTGGTCAGTCAGCGGGTGACTATATTATTCCCGGAAAACCATTGGTGCAGCAGTTTGGGGAGGCTCTGAGCGGTCCACCCAACAAAGACGTTGATGTGGGGAATGGGGTGACCTTAATATCCGGCTGCCGCTACAAGAGCTGCATTGAGAAAGGTGCAGTTGCGATCAAGAGTGATAATACGGTCGAAGCTGCTGGGCTCATTCACTTTAACTGCAAAGCCGACATCAAAAAGTCGGGCGCTTCTTGCTCAAAAAATCCTACTTTCACCTTATTTGTGCCCAGGAATAAAAAGAGCCTTGACGCAGAGATTTCTGTTCTGAGATGGGCACATGAATATGCGCCAGATGCTACTTTTGAAACGGTCACGTTGGAGAAATGAGGTTTGCATGCCAAGAGTAAGAGGCCAACAGAGGTAAATTTATCTTCAAGTGCTTCGAGTCTGCCTAGCTCTAAGTCTATGTGAGCCGGGCTTGCAATGGACCGTTATTTATGGGCTTCACGGGAAATAAAAAAAGTGATGTTTAGGAAGAAAAGAAAGCGAAACAGCAATTTATCAATCGAAATATTGCAGGGAGTGCTGTAATGAGAGAGCTGACAAACGAAGAGTTATTTCTAGTGGCAGGTGCGGCAGCCGCTGCGGATGTCGATCCGAGCGAGCCGCCTACTGAGCTGCCGCCGGTTGTAGTTAACCCTCCCCCAAGTCCGCCTCCGACTATTCCCCCTTCACCACCAGTTGAACAGCCAGGGCCTATTAGTCCTCCAGGTGGGGGTGGCACTCCTCTTCCAACAGCGCCGGAATACGATCTCAACTTCACGCGTGCGTTGACAGCGGAAGAGTCGGCCGCTCTGGTTAAATTTGACGATGCAATCTACTTTGTTAAAGACTCTATCAGCTCGCTTCCTGATAACGCTTATATGCAAATGAGCGATGGTTCAACCGTGCAGATGTCTGAAATCAAGAGTCTGATGCTCAATGCAGACTATAAGGTAAACGAAGCGGGCACTAGCTATAGTAATGGGTTTGCGACTGGGCAGTCCGACTATAACAACGGCGACCCACAGATATCAATAAACATTGACACCATTAAGGGGTATTCCGATCTAATGGGAGGGGCGAATTTCTTGGTGATGCATGAGCTAGCACATAATGCAGCAGCTGCTCGAACCCTTTACCAAAACCTCTATCAAGATGGTTTTACCAATGCTGAGTTTAATCAAAGTGAGAAATTTGCCAATGATATTGTGAGGGGTGTTGCAAATTATCTCAGCATAGGCGTGCTTGGTCCCAGTGATACAAAGGTTGTTGGTGGATATAGTGAGGTAACTCCGACTATCATTGTTCCAACCCCTTGATTTTACATTCGCGTTAAAAAGGTGCTTTCGATGTCCATAGTTAGGGTTGCCTTAAATTCGATTTGCGTGCTTACGCTCGCCGGCCTAACGGTCGGGCAGGCCCGCTCAAATGACCAGCGAGAGAGTGCTGCTAGGGCTCTATGTTCAGAAAAGTCTCAGCTTAAAGACAATTTCTATGTGGAGGGCGGGAGTGCGAATTTGGTAGTCCCCCTAGCCAAGGTAAGTAAGGTTGACAATGTCCGAGTTCATGCGATCAAAGGCACGTGTGCTCAATTTGTTGACTATTATTCTGGTGATACCTACTACCTGTCCACCAACCTAAAAATTCAGGCGAAGCCAGGGATCATTGGTGATATAGATCCTCGTCCCGAGAAGATTGATAAGGGTAATTCTCTTGCAGCTAAAGATGGTGCGCTGTCAAAGGGCGTATTGGTCGATTCAATTCTCGTATCGCCATCACACGATCACTCAGACGACAAATACGTGGGAGCCTGGGTCACTAATGGTAAAACGCGCCTCATGACGTATTCAAAAAACAAATCAGGACTTCCGAAAAAGGGAGAGGCAATTGCCGAGATCGATGGTCAAGTAGTTTCACTGGCTCAAATCGGTGCGCTGCACAGGGTTGACCAGGGGACTCTTTATGCTTTGGTCAAGGGTGACTCTTCCTTGTTGTCGGTTGCTTTAGATATTTATCGCCTGTAGATCAGGTGAAATTGAATTGCGTGCTTATTTGAGAGGCCAGTAATGTTGAGCGTGCACAAAGGTCTTGCGGTTACATTGCTGATGGCTGTCTTCTGCACAAGCGCCATTGCGGAAGATGGAATTTCAGGGCTCGCCATGGATGAAATAGTTGGTAAAATTTATGATCCTGGCAAGTCGGTAAACTATGAGATTTTTCGCGAAATTGGACTCAGTGATTTCCATCAGGTGAGTTCAAGTCGATCATTGAACATTGCTTTTCGCTCAAATACGTTCAAGACGCGGGATCAGTATGCGATCTCCTTCGTTGAGTTCAGGGTCCCGCCTGAACTCGATAAAGGAGTGAGTTTTATGTATATGGAGCTCGCTCCTGGGCGCTGTTATGAAGTGTCTAAGATCAAGCAGAAATTTGCGCTCACCCCATACGTCCTGCCACCCAATCCCCATGCGCCACTCGCCGACGTTAGTAAGGATGTCTTCTATAAAACCAATCTTGGTGAAACGTCGGTGTATGTAAAGGCGAGTTCGAAGGGCGGGTGCTTGCTTGGTCTCACGAGAAGTCGAAACTGATGAGGTCCGCTGGTGCTAGCCAATTAGGCATCTAATTGGTTAGCGCTAATCTGGGCCGACACCTGGGCAGGCTTCAAGAAAACACTTGAAGCGCTTTAAATGCAATGAGGACTGGAGTGAAATTTTATAAGAGTATTGTATGGTCTTCAGCTATCATGGCCTTTTCTATTTTAGTATCGACCACAGTCTGTGGTGACACCTATGGTTCAGAAAGAGTGCTTGACGAACTGGTGTCGCTATTCAGTAGCGGCGTTATTGTTGAAGAGTCTCAGGTCAACAAATTAATTAGAGCCGGCAAGACCGAGATTGTCAGAGACGAGCCCCTTCGTCGTCACTATCGAATTTCATTGAATGATCAGAATTCCCAGGTAACAGCGTTGAGCTTCGGCGTTCATCGCAGTGATGAAAGTTCTCAGGCTTGGACAGTAGCTGCCCTAGCTGTAATTTCTACTGAAAAAAAAGCCCGAGGCTGTGAAAGATATAGTGATATCGTTAAAAAATATGCTTTTGTGGAAGACATACGTGAGCCTCGGGCCGTGATAAAAAATGCAGCTTGGACCCAACCAGCGACATTGACGAAAGGGCCGTATAAAATCTATGTCTCGACGACGGACGTGACCTCGCCTTGTGCTTCTGGGCTGACGGTTTCGACGAGGCTGACTGATGGTTTGGATGCTGTCACTCAAACGTCAAGCAAATAGTGTTCATTTTTGCACCGGCCTGTGCATAACGACTGAGCTCACGCATTACATGTTCTCGTAAACGGCCCAAGGTCATTGCAAGGTCATTGCAAGGCAACAGCGTGATGGAACTTACGGCTCTGGTCGCTCCTTCAAGTTATTCCGAATGATGAGCAAGTAGACGAGGAGGGCGGGCACGCACGTCAGGCAGATGCCAATGAAAAACGTGCCATAGCCCTGGCTTTGTCCATAGCGCGTGGTGAGATAAGCCACTGCAAGGCCTGAAAAGCCGGCAAGCACCCTGCCGAAGATGGAGTAAAAGCTGGTTAGCCAAGCGTAGTGCTCACCTGCGCGTCCAAGCGTGACCAGCTTTGACATGTAAGCAACCAGGGCTATGCCGGTATAGCTACTGGCAAGGTTTTGAAGAATAACGCTAGCCCAAAGCAGTTCAGCAGACTGCTCGTTCGACGAGAGCGATGCAAGAGCGAGGAGGGCAAGGGCTTGGAGAGCTGCGCCAACAAGAATGGTCGTGCTCAAGGACATGCGCTTCAAGCTTGTGCCTGCAGCCAAAATTCCGAGGAAGGCTGCTGGGATACCAAGCCAGATATGAAGGGACCCGACCACAGTCTTCCCAATGCCCAGGGCATGGAAGAAAGGATTGATCATGGGACCCAGAAGAATGTCCGGTAGGCGATAGCAGCCGATGAAGACGACCACTGCGATCCACCCTTGGAGGGTGGAGGGTCGAAGCGACACCAACGGAGCCCCTTGCTTCTCCGCACCCGTGGCATCTGGGGTGCGGGCGCTATCGGGATGAGATTGCAGAAAGAGCGTTCCGCAGATGGGCACCAACATCAGGGGAAGCAGAAGTGCATAAGCAACTTGCCAGGACAGCCGCGCTGCGAGCAAGAACACCAGACCGTCGCTCAGCAGTAGAGCAATGCGGTAGCCAAATTGGTAGGCAGTGAGGAGCTTGGCTGGCTGCTGGTGCACTGCCTCTTGTTCGATCCGGAACGCATCGACTGAGGCATCCAGCGTGGCACCGCCAAAGGCGGCTGCGATGGAGCTCAATGCAATGAGCGGCAGACTACCGGTGACGACGCTCAGGACAAGGCCCAGGAGAGAGAGGGCGACCATGACCGAAGACAAGACAATCCAGCCCTGACGGTGCGCCATGGTGCCTCCAACGACCGGTGCACGGCGTTGGTCGAGATGGCGGGCCCATAGGAATTTCAGGGAGTAGGGAAGCGCGGTCCAAGCCAAGGCACCGATGACTGCGATCGAAAGCGACTTTTCGCTGAGCCAATAGCCTAAGGTGCTGCCGATCAGCGGATAAGGCAAACCAGAACCGAAGCCCAGGAACAAAAATCCAGTCCAGGCCTTAGTCGGCCTTGATGTCACTTCATGCATGGGCTGCAACTGCCTTGTCGCTTCGGTTCGTCCATTCGTATCAAGGAAGCAACGTGTCTTCCTCAGCCATCTTTGCGAAGGGTGTAAGTCTTGGTTCCCAGGATAGCGCCCGTCTTATCTCGCACCAAGCGATGCGCTTGCTTGAAGTGAGAACGCAAGCAGTGTCGAAGTGCTCTCGCCAGGCGTCGGTGATGCCCTGGCATAGCCACGAAATCCAGGATCCAGAGTTGATCACCTTCGTTCCAGTCGCTAATCGGCAAGAACGGAGGATCTTGCCGAACCAAATGACTGGCGGTTTCAGGCGTTAGATATGCCCATAAGGCGTAGCCGGTCCATACCCCATCGTCGTCTTCGATCGTGACGAACTGGCCTAGGCGAATCGCAGGCCATAGCCACACATAAGCCGCTGCGATACTGAACCTCTTGCGGTCAGTCTTGAACAGAAGTTGCATGGCCAGGCCAAGCGCCTGCGCATCAACGGCATTCGGTTGCATGGGCGGTGGTTGAGCTGAATTTCTGCGCGGCAACGGCAGCGTCCGGGAAGGTGAGCAGTGCGGCAGGAATTGTTGCACGCCCGTCCAAGATTAGACCTCTCAGGTAGCTGGTGGGGTCGCAGTCGACAAGCACGACGGTTCGATGGCCAGAATTGGTGATGCCGAGTGTCTCATCTGCGACTTGGGCACCGAAGAGCAGTGTTCCCCCATGCACGCGTGGTCCCGACAGCTGGGCTGCATAAGCCATGCGGTGCGTATCAAAGAAATACAACGCGGTGGACACGTGATCGCTTGCGTAGCCTAGGACAAGCCAGTGTGGTGGTAAGCCTCTCCAAACCCGTCGCGAGGCCGCGACCTCGGTTGCGATAAATGCGGAGACCCGCTCGGGTCCCGACGACCGATCGGCGAGGATCGACCGCACCAGCTTGATCGCGCGGCGCTTAGAGACGCGATAGGAAAGGCGTGGTCGTGGTCTCAGCCAGCGTTTGGCCGCACAAAGATGAAGATCTGCGTTCGGAAGTGCGCGCACGAACGCTGCAATCTCCTCGCCAAGCTGAGACCCCTGGGTTGCTTTGCCTCTGAGGTGGTCAGAGAGCCAATCGTGGCGCTCGCCGTGCTTTGTGGGCTGATCGAACGCATAGTCAATGCGCTGTTGCTCGCAGTAGTAGCGCGCAATGAGCGCTTTGAAATGCAACGCCTCTGGGCTTGACTCAGGCAAAGCACACGCTTCTGCACAGTGATGGAGAAACGCAGCTTCAATGTGTTGCTCGATCTGGATGAGCAGTTGATCGATGTTGGCGATTGTGTTGTCGAAGTGGGAATACTTCTTGAAGAAGTAGGCAAGTGATGGAAGCGAGTGGCGAACATCACGCATCTCATTGCCGAAGAAATGACCATGTCCATCGGTGCCATGCTTCCAGCTGGGAACTGCGCGGAAGCCGCCGAAATCCAGGAACTGCGCGTTCAATGTGATGTTGTCACTTGTCGGGCGTCCGGTCCAAAGGCGATGCGCGCGACTTGCCGCAATCTGCTCGGCAAGGTGCAGGTAGAGACCAGACAAGTCAACGCCTAGGCCATTGGGATTGCCGGCATCGCGCTGCGCGTGTTCGTCGGCAAAGTGGATGGCATCTTTGACCCGCAAGCTATCTTGAAATTGATCGCTGTTTGCACTGCCTGATGTTCCGAAATACAGGCTGCGCTCGAAATGCGCTAAGCGCAGGAAAGCGGGCCTGATCAGAATGGCGCACCGCTCCGGTTCGTCTGCATCGGTGCGTGCCAGTGAGAAGCCGGCATCAATGATGGCAACAATGGGGACTGCCCCGTGGGGGAGCTCTGCGTTGAGGATCTCGCTGGCGACTGCCTCGCGAATGGCATCGTAAAGATAGAGACAGCCATGCGAGTGCGACCAATCATGGGCCTTG
The DNA here is from genome assembly GCF_017746155.1 of Xanthomonas sp. D-36-1. Lineage (NCBI taxonomy): Bacteria > Pseudomonadati > Pseudomonadota > Gammaproteobacteria > Lysobacterales > Lysobacteraceae > Xanthomonas > Xanthomonas sp. D-36-1. Next base: position 15,572 of record NZ_JAGHWR010000088.1, on the reverse strand, counting down.
GAGACCAATGGCGTGGGGCCGGTTCCTTTGGCGATGAGCATGCCATCGGAGCCACAGCGGCCACTCCCTCCGTGGATTGCCCCACCGCTCCCACCATAGCGATCAGCGCCCAGTGTCCGTCCGCCGAAGCTGCCGGCAACGCAGTGAGCTTCGAGGGAGGTCACGGCGAAGCGTTCAAGCAAGGACGCTGAGATGCTGGTCCGAGTGGGCTTGTCGTGGATGGCGATGCCCAAGTCATGAAACCAGCGCTCATTGAGCCAGAGCAAGGAAGCGTCTGGCAGCTTTCCCACTGGGAAGGGCACGAGCATCGAAGTGCCCACGCTGGCGAGGTTCAACAGGTTGGGGTCGTTCTTGTCATCCATGTCCCAGTAGTCATTGGGCATTTCGCGTCCTTCTTTCTGCAGTTGTTGCGACTTCGCGTTCGATCGGCTTTAGCGATGCTACCAACCTGACGGCAGTTCGTCCTGCTGCTGCTTGGATTTCCGAAAACCACGGGACATCGACTGCATGGACAGGTAGCTTAAAAGCAGCACAGGGCATGGCAAAAGTCAGATCTGTACAGGTCTTATTCATTTTCTAATATAACTATTAATCATACGTAGGGGCGCAATTGCTGACCCAGCCGTAGCACGAAAATTCTAATAAAGAATCAAACAGCAAGAGCGCACTTATGGTTTCTGCTTTGCAGAAACCGTGCGCCAACGCTCCGCGTTGGTGCGGTGGCTTTCGCCACCTCGTTGCTATGCTTCGCTAGGCAACACAGCTTCTTCAAAACCCTGAGATTCAAATCTCATTGTTGTCGAGTTCGCTTATCTCTCGACACGGGATGTTCTGCCGCTTCTTTGTGTGCTCCCAAACAGGAGTTTCACAAATGGCGATTTATCACGCAACAATGAAGTCTTTCAGCCGAGCCAATGGCGACTCATCAGTCGCAGCAGCAGCCTACCGAGCAGGGTTTGATCTGCTCGATACGAGCACAGGGCTCGGTCACAATTATTCCCACCGAGGCGGCGTCGATTTCCACCAGATGCTCGCACCGAAGGGCGCGCCTTCGTGGTGCTTCGATGCGCAATACTTTTGGAACGCAAACGAAGCGGCCGAGACGCGCAAGAATGCGCGCGTTTGTCGGGAGGTCGAAGTATCGCTTCCGCATCAACTCGATCCACATCAACGCAGAGTGCTTGCCTTGGCGCTGGGTCAATTGCTCGTCGAGCGCTTCCAAGTGGCCGTGTTGGTGGCAGTCCACACCCCGAGCAAGCTTGGCGATCAACGCAACCACCATGTTCACTTGCTGATGTCAGCCAGACAGGTCGGGCCAGGTGGATTGGGTGAGCGCGCCTGCGCTGAGTTTGATGCGCGACAAGGCGGTGGCACACGAGCGTTGCGGCAAATCCGCAAAGACATCGCAACGGTTATCAATGCGCATCTGAAAAATGCCGGCAACGCGACTCGTGTGGATCATCGCAGTCTCCGAGCACAGGCGCAGGAGGCCGCGCGCAATGGAGAGTTTGAACGCGCTCGTGAACTCACGCGCCGGCCCGGCAAGCACTTGGGCAAAGCCAAAGTGGCGGTGATGCGCAAAACGAAGTTCACCGCAGAAGTCAAAGGTGCAGGTGGGAAAGCTGCGGCATTAGCGCTTTCAAAGCTTGTTGCTGAACACATGAAGAAAAGCGGTAGTCTCGTGCACGAGGTGCCGCCATCTCACAGTCATGCGGCCGCACTTCGGGATCGGGCCAACGCAAAAGAGTCTGGATTGGAAGGGCGCGCAGCGGGTGGGCAGGGTCGATTGTCAGGCGCAGAGCGGGTGCGGCAGATCAAAGAGCGCTTGGCGCGTGCGCCAGCGCCAAGCGCAGGACTCTACACGCCTTACAGTGGTCAGACCCGACATCTGGGCCGTGTGACGCGTCTGGCTCGTTCTTCGGGCCGAAAAGACGCGGAGGTGCTCAATGCGGAGGCGCAGCTCATCGAAGACTGGCTCGAAGCGCAACGGGAGGTCGCGCAGCAGTCTTTGGAGGTGTTGCGGCAGATCCCAGGGATCCAGATTGAGCAGGAATTTCAGCAAGCGTACGGGTCGCTGATCTGCCGGCGGGTCGACAGCTACGCCACCAAGCCTTTCTTGTTCGAGGACACGGAGATGCTTGCTCGCTCAATCAGTAAATATGCCCACATGTTGGTGCGACCCTACAAAGCGCGAATGGCCGTGCTGGATGCGCAGGCCAAGCTTTCTGAGCATGAGGACAACCCTGGCACGCAAGCGGCAGCAAGGGCTCGCCAGAAATTGGCTCGCGCCAAGGTGCATGTATCGCCTCGCGTCCAAGCCATTCAAGCGTGGCGCATCAAGCGGGCTCGAAAGGCGATGGTGGACGCAGGTGAGGCTTTGGAGAAGAACTTTGCCCCACAGCCGATCGAGGTGCTGACGCCTGAGACATCTGGCGATGATGCGCTTCCACCACAGGCCGAAGGTGATGCCGGGCATTGGGAGTTGAAGTTCCGTCCGCCCAAGCCAAGTCTATGACGGCTCAGATAATTCTGACCATTGACCGTGCACCATGCTGATGGTGCGCCTAGGCATTTGGCTGGAAGCTAGGGTCGTCGCAGAAGGTTCCCGCCAAATGATCGGAACAACGCCGCCCGCCATTGGCACCCGGCGCCGAGATTGAGGCTTCAATCCCAGCGATACAGGAGCCCCCATGCGGGGCTCTTTTTTTCGTGATCCGGATTCTATTTCACGCTTCTGGATGGGGTTAGGAGCGGTGCTGTACAGATATCGGCCACGGACTTAGCTTTGGCAGAACTGGGGCATGCTGCAGCCGCCAGCCGAAGCGTGCTTCGCGTCGATGGGGCCGTCATAATTGCTGCTCTGACTGGCGGTGGGCATAGGTGTGGAGATGGAACGAGGGTGGATGATGCGAGGTGAGGGCAGGGAATTTTATGAGCTTTTTCGCTGATGGGACGGTTGGTGTTGGCTGGCGTGACGGAGTTTGACAAGATCAAGTCAGTTATTCGGCTGGCCGAACATGCAGTTGTCCAGAGCCGACCCTTTGCAAAACGGGATGATTTGCTACGGGCGCTTTCTGATGAGCTTCTGATTGGTCCTTGGCTGATCCTCAGCGGGCTTGGAATTCTCTGGAAGCGTTTTGTTTGGGTCTTGGGTTTGACAATCATCATCGCAGGTTATCTCCGCTTGTTCGATCATGCTTTCAGTGCTTCGGCAGCGTTCGCCGCGCTGATGCTTGCGACTCTCAGCGTCTATTTTGGACTCCCAAGTCGGACGATTCTGGCAGGGGTCAACGGTGGGGCCATCGATGCGCTTGCAGTAGCTATTGGTGAGCAGGTTCGCAGCAAGGACGAGCTGGAAAGACTGTCCTCCGGCGTGCAGCTGGTCAAAGTTCAAACCACTGAGCGCTTGGCACGCTTTAATGTGTTCACGGGTATTGTGTGGGGTGCGCTGTTTTGGTTTGCCGGTGCTCGCGTCTTTTCTCCAACCGTGCCGCCTGGGGTGGTTGAGTCGAGCGTTTTCCCGCTCATAGTAGCTTCTGTGTTCTTCTCCGTTTCTTTCACTGCCGCAGCGGGCTATGCCACTGCCGTCCGAGTGGTCTATCAGACGCTGGATTTTGCGCTGATTGAGGTGGGGGCTGCACTTGCAGGCGCGGATGACGCCTAGGGATGGTCTCATTGATCAGACCATCCCTAGCCCGGAACATAGGCGCTTGCAAGAAGCTGTCAATCTTGTCTTCCTGCCTCCTCCTATTGGAAGTGGAGAGCTGGTCATTCCCTCCCTGCCGCTGGGGGCTTCTTTTCGTGTTGAACCGGTGTGGCCTTTTGCTGAGGCACCCTTATTTCGATGTTGTCACTAGGCAAGATGCGGACCTCATTGAAATCGCGATCGTAAATGGCATAGCGCGTTGGACTGCTGGTGACGATCTTGCCGCGCGCGACACGTTGGTCTTCGCGCCAAAGTTCTTGCCACTGATCCTCGGGCATCGCTTCAATCTTTGCGCGTTCTTCGGCGGCCTGTTCTTTGCCTGCCTTCTCACCAACCAAGCCTGGCATTGAGACCAGAAGAAGTCCGAAAATGAAGAGCATGCCCGCCAGATAAACAGCGAAAAAAGACTGACCCAGGGCCGTGCCAACCATGCGCAGCCAAAGTGGCAGCCTTTGCAGACTAGATATCCACTCGGGTGCAGACTAGATATCCACTCGGGAGGTTTGCGACTCGGGATGCGCATCATGAAAAAGCCGAGGGCAAGCATCAAAAAAGCGGCGAGCGCTGCATGCCAAGGAATGGCTTTGAGCACCCCCAATCCTTGAAAGACCACCGCGTAATAGCCGTTGACCACCTTCCAATCGGCGTTTCGCTCAAAGAGGCCATCATTAATGCCCCATTGACGGAGGTTAGTGGTATCGGCAACGTGGCCACAGCCGTGCAGCACAAAGCCCACCATAGTGGCTAGCGCAGCAAGGCCGCCGACGAGGGTCGCCCACTTTACAAGCCGAGAGGGGGACTCAGAAGAAGTTGCGGTCATTGCTTGTATAACTCCGGTATGAGTGGTGACTAAGCGATACGTATCCTCAATCGCCGAACCAGCGTTTGAGTCGGGATTTCCAGCCCCACGATTTCCCGTTCGGCTGAGGCGTTTGATTGGTCCCGGGGCTCTGCTGGGGTGCTGATATAGACTCAGAGCCGTAGTAGCGCTGTTTAGCGCGACGATCACGGTCGCGTCCTGCTTGGATTTCTTCTTGGGTCATATCGGAAGACCACTCCACGCGACCTTCGGTGATCCAGTAGTGAGATCGGCAGGGGAACTGCCAATTGCCAATCGATGGGCGCAGCGAGACGCCGACGCCGTCATAGATCAGCTTCCAATCGGTTGGCGAAAGATTGGAAATGACTTCCTTGCCGCAGCCGCAAGCGCAGGCATGCGCAGTGCAGGGGAAGCGCGTTGAGACATATAGCACTCCCTCGTCCAATGGACGAGGGAAGCTTTCAATGAAGCGGTGCTGATAGTGGTCAACCTTCATGCGGCACCCAATGTCGAGGCCATTGAGCTCGAATGCGTGGTATATGTCGTGAGGTAGCCGCCTTTCCGCGCGGAGTAGTAGCCGCAGCGTTTCTTCCAAGCCTCAATAGCCAGGATGGCGTTGAGGGCATTGAGTTCGCCAATCTGGGCATTGGTGTTGTAAAGGTCATCCTCTCCGCCTTCGCCAAGCGGTAGCGTGGCTTTGGCGGCATCCCAGTTATCTCCATCGAGCACCGTGGTGCGAACGACGGCGTAAACCTCGTTAGCCGCATTCAACTTCACGCCCATGCCAACATCGATCACGATCACCTGTGAACCGCCTAGTGTGTTGGCAATCAGCTCACGAACCGCTCCGCGATCCACGCAGACGAAGACGGTGTCGTAGTTCAGCAGCGTTCGGACATTGACCTCCGTGACCATGACCGCATGAGCCTGGATGCGCGTATGGATCTCGCCGTAAACCTGGGCCAGATAGTTGACCTTGTAAGGGGCTTCTTTCAGGACCGAGAGAGGGACCGCGCCCGGATAGCGAAAAGCATTGTGCTGCTCGATTCGGTCACCATCGAAGAGATCAAGGCAAGCCACAGGGGCTTTGCAGATGAGATCTAGAAGGTGTGCGCCCGTTCCACCCAGGCCGACGATCGCAATGCGCTGGCCTCGGAGCTTGGCGGTTGGCACTGAGAGCCCCGCGCGGGGTGAAGCGCTGTCCTCGTAGGCAAAGACCGACTGGGACTGATCGACAACTGAAATCGCTCCAGGTGTTGCCGTGGCACGGGGATCGATGGCTTGTGCGTGGACCAAAAGCATCTTGGCGTAGGTCGACACCTGCTCGTAATAGCCGGAGTAAAGACCACTCTTGGGCTTGGACGAGAAATAGTGATCAACCCAAAGCCCGGGCGCGCGCTCCATCCGGCTGCTGCTGTTGATGATCTTGTTCAGAGGCTGGCCGAACGAGTCGCACGGAACTTGGCCGGCAAACCATGCGGTGTGGTCAGGTGCCGTTTAAGCAACATCTGCTGTGAGGTGGAGTGCAATGACCAGCGTTCCGACTGCCACGGTCTTATCGACCGTGACATAGGCGATGCCCTTGACGAGCAGGTGGTTGTCTCGGATATCCAGGTCAAACCCCTCGTCGCGCAGGCGTTGAAGTTCCGGACTACGACTTATCAGTGAGGACGACATAAAATTCCATCTCCTGCTTGATGTGGACGGTCTGGTGTTCGAGCAAGTTGCCTGCGGGGTTCTCGGCCGGGCCTTGCGCATACGACACGGTGTAAGTGGTATTGGTGTCGTGCGGGCCGGCTCCCGGATGCTCCAAACGGACCACATCCCAGTAGGACAAAGCGCGCTTGTGAACAACTGCTTCCCGGGTGTTGACGAACACCTTGATGCTCAGCGGAGCCGTGAAGAAGCGCTCAATGCCGGGTTGGTCCAGATCGATGACGGCGTTCTCGGCGATCTGCTCGTCAGGCTTTTCGCCCCGATGTTCAATCCATACATCCAGCTCTTCCGGGACGCGACCCACTTGGCGAAGGGTGGCCAGCATGAGCGGACCAGGCCAGGCGTAGCGGGTGTCATCGAGGATGAAATACTTCACGCCATCGGTCTTGGCTGCGAAAAATTGCGAGGGGGAGCCCGAAGGGGGGAGGGGACAGAGTTCGTCCAGTTCAATGACAGTGGTCGGGCCGTCTTCCGGCCAGAGCACCAACGCATGTTCAGTTTCGGGACGCAGGCGCGCGGCCGCCAAGATTTGGCGTCCCGTGGGGGTAAGATCGGCCATTGGAAAGGCTTGGCCGTTGACGACAACCGTCGAGAGGTCCGGGGGCTGGTGATGCTTGGCTTCAATGTTCATGTTGCTGCTGTCCTGTATGGAGGAATGAAATCGTTCAATAAACCGAACGACGGGCATAGGCTGCTCCCTTGCTGGACGTTCTGTCAAGTGGTATTTTTCTGTTCGTTATATCGCTATAATGTGCGGCTAGCCGCACCAGGAGTGCTTATGCCCTCGTTACTAGGTGAAAAAATTCGCGCCAAGAGGACCTCGATGGGTCTTAGTCTTGATGAATTGGCCAAGCGAACCGACACCAGCAAGGGTTACATCTGGGAGCTTGAGAATCGCGACAAGCCCAACCCGTCGATCGATAAGCTGAACAAGATCGCGGTGGCGTTGGGGCTGACGACTGAGTTCCTTCTGGGCACTCAGGACGAGAGTGTGGAAGCTTCTGTGGATGTGGCCGACCAGGCGTTCTTTCGTAACTACCAGAAGATGAGTCCTGTGGCGAAGGAAAAGCTCCAAAAGATGATGCAGATCCTCGACGGCGATTAGTGAGGGGGGTGCATGGACAAGCCAGTTACGCTTAAACGCCCAATAGCTGAGGCCAATCGATTGACACAGATGCTTGATCTGGTCAAAGGACAAGACCGCTTTCCAGTGGATGTCCAAGAGCTGGCGCTTGAGTATTCGAATCAGTGCTTCGCTTCAGAGCGCATCGCTAAAATCATGGCGATGGATATCCCTGGTTTCGAAGGTGTCCTCAAAGCCAGAAGTGACGGTCAGTGGGCGATTGGCTACAACAGCCAGCAGTCGTCTGGGCGCGTTCGTTTCACCCTTGCACATGAGTTCGGGCACTACATGTTGCATCGACAGCTGCAAAGTGCCTTCCAGTGCACATCCGAAGATGTCTACGATTGGGAGTCGACGGAGCGCAAGATAGAGACAGACGCGGATCTATTCGCGTCTTATCTGTTGATGCCGTTGAACGATTTTCGTCAGCAGGTTCAGGGACATACGGGACAGATCGACATGTTGCGCCACTGCGCTGATCGCTATGGCGTGTCGATCATGGCAGCAGCCTTGAAGTGGATCGAAATCGCGCCTAAACGTGCCGTTGTGGTCGTGGCGCGGGATGGCTTTGTGCAGTGGGCGAGATCGAACACTGCGGCGCGCAAGTCTGGCTTGATTCTTGCGGCAAAGAAGAACCTTATTGAAGTCCCGGATGGCTCTTTGCTTGCCCGGTCCGATGAGTCGGCTTCAGGGCTAATCCAACTGCAAAGTGCCAGACTTTGGTTCCCCAAAGAGCCGCAGGGCATGGAACTTGTTGAGCATATCTACGTTGTGGAGAGGGGTTGGCCTTACACGCTTGGGTTGCTGCTGCTTCCAGATGCCATCCCACTTTGGGAGCGTAGAGATGAAGGTGAAGATGAAGGCTTAGCGCCCCTTTCCCGTCCAACACGTTGGCGTTAGACGCTGGCTAATTTTGATGGGCTTCTTTAAGATCCAGGGTATCGTTTGAGGTATCGGTTTCGGGCCCTTTGTTCTGCTTGAAATCTAGGCAGATCAATGGGTTAGGGTGATTTGGATTCTGTTCCCATCGCCCGCTCCACTTCAACTTTCCACTGACGTCCACCAAGCGCCAAGGAACGTTGTAAGTGACTGATCTGGTTCTGAATTACCTCTCTTCTTCAGTCCAGTGACGTCCAGCGAAATCCACTGACTACCGGTACAAATCGGTACGTTTTGCGGTACAAAATGCGGTGAACACCCGTTCCGCATTGTTGCTGGAAGAGCAGGCCACCTGAGAACAAACATCGCATCCAACTCGCAGCATCAGGAGTTGGTACGCATGCTCACAGATATGGTCGTCCGGCAAGCCAAGGCTTCCGACAAGCCCTACACACTCGCAGACTTCGATGGTTTGTTCCTCTACGTCTCCCCTGTTGGCGGCAAAGCCTGGCACTTCCGCTACACCTGGGTTGGACAACGTGCCCGGATTTCGCTTGGCAGCTATCCCGAACTCTCTCTGCGCGAGGCGCGCGAATTTCGTGACCAGGCCCGTGCCCTCGTCGCCAAGGGCATCAACCCGCGCACTGACCGAAAGCAAAAACGCCAGGCCATCCGGTTGGCTGGCGAAAACACCTTCATGGCGGTCTACGAAAAGTGGATGGAACACCGGCAACTGACCCTGGAAGAAGGTCGTCAGAGTTCGCTGGAACAGATCCGCCGCGTGTTCAAAAAAGATGTATTCCCTTACCTCAAACGCTACACCATCTACGAGATCACCCGTCCGGTGCTGCTGGAGGTGATCGGCCGGATCGAGAAACGCGAGTCACTGTCCGTCGCCGAAAAGGTGCGCACCTGGCTCAAGCAACTCGCCGACTACGCCATGGTGGTCATTCCGGGCATGGTCGAGCACCCCGCCATCGATCTACACGTGGTCGCTGTGCCGTTGCCGCCCGTTGAGCACAACCCCTTCCTGCGTATGCCCGAGCTACCCCTGTTTCTGCAGACACTGCGCAAGTACCGCGGCATGCAGATGACCCAATTGGCCATTCGCCTGTTGCTGCTGACGGGTGTTCGCACAGGCGAACTACGTTTGGCCACGCCGGACCAATTCGATCTGGAACAAGGTTTGTGGATCATCCCGGTGATGTCGCTCAAGCAGCGCAAGATGCTGACCAAGAAGAAGCGAAAGCGCGTAACCGACATCCCGCCCTACATCGTGCCGCTGCCTGTGCAGGCCATCGAGATCGTGCGGCACATGCTCGACCTATTCAAACCAGCGCAGACATACCTTTTCCCGGGCGTGAAGCGAATCAGTGACCGCATGAGCGAAAACACGGTTAACCGTGCGATCAAGCGGTTGGGCTATGACGGCCGTCTCACCGGTCACGGCATCAGGGCGACGATTTCAACCGCCCTCAATGAGCTGGGTTACCCCAAGGTCTGGGTCGACGCGCAACTCTCACATGCTGACCCCAATCGCATCAGCGCCACCTACAACCATGCCGAGTACGTTGAACAGCGTCGGCTAATGATGCAGGACTGGGCTGATCGGCTGGATCTGTTCGAGCAAAATCAGGTTCAGATTGCCAGCACGCACCTCACCATCCACCTTCAGGGCGTTCCCACGATTGCCGGTCAGAAGGTCACGCCGCTGCCGGCGTTGGGCCAACACGCTCCCATCATGCTGGTAGCACCCAATGAGCAAACGATGCCAGCAGTCGGCGCCGGGACTCAGCGGCTCTCTGCAATACAAATGCCGGAATACGCTCTACCGAAGATCTCTGAGGTCCAGCGAGAGCGTTTGGAGGTACTGGACATTTTTGAAGGGCCCGACAACCTGGTCGTCGCGGACTATGCCAAGCTCGCGGGCAAATCGCGGCGGTGGATTACTTACGAGATCCAGGCCCGCAACCTGCTTTCAATCCAGTTGGGCAACAAGGGGCAGCGGGTACCGGTATGGCAACTCAACATGTTCAAGCGCCGCTTGGTGCAGGCGGTACTCAAGCGTCTGCACCGTGGCGTTGATACATGGGATATCTACTACGCCTTGACGCGACCTCGCGAGGAACTTGATGGCAAGTCGCCTATTGAGGCGCTCACCTCGGACAATCAGCAAGCGATGGTCGAGGCGGTTTGCCGGTCCGTATCTGAAGCAGCGACGCCAATCGTTGAGAAGCGAGTCCCCATAAACAGGATCGCCGAATGCATGTCTGAATTTTGAGGCGGGGATGAACGCCGAGCAAGGCGAATGGGGCTTCAAAAGTCATGTCTAAGTGCGAGGCCCCAAGTGCTCCTCTAATGGGTAGTCAAACCGACAAGCCTTACTGTTCCACTTACACTGGTGTTCCGTCACTCTCGCAGCATCGTCGAAGTGTGATGCGTTAAGCGCTTATCAGGAGAGCCACATGAAACCTCGGCTGAAAGTTTTCACTATCATTAGCTTGGCGATCTCCTCGCTGGGTGGATGCAACGCGTTCCTAGCCACCGGGAAGATCCCAACAGCTTCCGATCACTTGATGATTCCTCACGACCTGACAAACCAACGTCTGTTTGACTGCGCCGAACTCAGCATCAGCCAACTCTCTGCAACCGATAGTTCTTGGAGAGAGGTCACGCATAGGGACAGCACTAATGGAGTACTTGAATCCGGAACCTTTGACGATAAGAACCGCACCGGATTCCGCATGCGCATCGAACGTGCGCAAGGAGCGAACCAGGCAGATATAACGCTGAGAGGTGGCGGTCCCTACTTTATTGACCTAGGGGTGGCACAGGCGATGAACAACCTCAAGAGCTTGCTAGACTCGTGCGTCTCTAGCAGGTAGCAATAGCAAAGCATTCATGGATTGAACAGAGCATGCCGAAATATACGATTGAAGCAAGATCACTCAATGTTCTTGGTGTAGCTGGACACGATTTCTGGGTTTTGCGCGATGAGAAGGGCAAAGCTCTAGCTGAGTTACACGGCTTGGCCACTGATCGACAAACCGGCGAAGCACTTACAATAGGTACTGACGAGGCTAGGCATTCCCTTCGTGCTTGGAACCTTGCGCTCGATGGTGGCTATGCAGCCTCAGTTGGCACCGACGTGAGTCGAAGCACCTTCATTGAGGATAACCAGCAATCACGCACAGTCGCCATCGGCGATAAGGATGAGATCCTGGCGCGTTGGAACACTGCAATTAAAGCGATGCCAGAACTCAATGCACTGAATCTGAACTATCCCAAGTATGGCTTCAAGGTCTTTGGTGACACCGTTAATAGCAATTCCGCCTTCCGAACCTTTGGCGAATTGATGAGTTTACCGGTAGAGGGTTTCCCTGGCAGGGTCGAGCCGGGCCTTGGCAACCGTATGCTGTCAGAGGAACGTATAGAGGAACTGCGCTACCGCGAGCAACCAGCCCAGAACCGGGAGCTAGAGCGCACCCCGGGCAACTATCCAACACGCCAAGGTCATTCGGATCACGCTTTGATGCAGCAGATACGCGAGAAGGTCGAAGGACTAAACAGTTCCGGCCACTTGCATGCTGCAGACAATGACCGCATTAGCGCCAGCGTGTATGCGCTCGCCAAGCAAAACAACTTCAGTAGCGTTGACGAAATCGCATTGAGCAAGCAGACCAATGCCGCAGCGCCCGGCGAAAAAATCTTCATTCTGCAGGGCGCTTCAGACAACCCTGCAACCCTGCGCGCATACATGCTGACTCAGGAGGCGATACAGACGCCAGTTGAGCAATCTTTCGATAAGGTGCGAAAACTGCAAAGCAGTGAGTCGGTAACGGAGCGGGCGCAGCAGCAGCCTCCGCACCAGATTCCGGAGCAAGAAGCTCGGCAGCGGCCGACTGTGCCCTCTCTGTAGCCTCTTTTTTGCCGATAGCAGCGATGCACGACAACGCCATAAAAGGTCTATCAAAATCCCACTCCAGTTTTCACCTGAAACGCTTGTTTTCCGTGGATATCGCTACCCGTGAAGCTCGCTCGACAAACCTATCAACTGCAGGTGAGAGAGCATTAGCAGATCGAAAAAGACAGGTGTAAACCCAACGAGGAGTGCCGAGGATCTGGCGCATGACGATACCTCGATTACGGGCACTGACTATGTAACTCTGCGGCGCAATACCGATGCCATAGCCAGCCGCAACGAGTACCGTTAGCAGATCGAAGGATGTGACTGCAATACGGCATAGATGGGCGCTTCGATCATCCGTTTCTGCCTCCGTATCAAGCCCTTCAACACAAGGATCCGGATGCCAACAAATCAATGGGTAACTGAGTGTTACCTGTAATGAAATAGCACGCTTTGCGAGCAGTGGGGAACGAGCGGGCAAAGCGATGGCTAATTGGTCGCGCCACAGTGGCAATACCGCTAGGGCATCGGTGTCTACGGGCCAACCGATGCCTAGATCGAAGGCTCCTCCAAGAATGCTAGTCGTGAGTACGTCCTGGGTGACCTCTTGCAATAGCACAGATGTTTCAGGCTCTTCTGTTCGCTGAAGCGCAAGGAGATCAGCCAACTCTGGGGACAGCACTGCTGGAGCGGCGGCAACTCTGATCATTCGCGAGCAACAATTCTGGTTCATGGTCTGCCCCTCCGGACTATGTAAGGGAAAAGTCACCAAACATCATACAAAGAGTTAAGTTTAACGTGGTTTAGTTAAGCTTAATGCGTAACGCTTTTGCCGATGCAGAAGCGCACAATGAAACCAGGACGCCCAGTGGGCGCCACCACCTATGAAGCTGAGCCGGCGATTGCGTTCGGGAAGGCTGTACGTGCCGCACGGATTGCGCGCGACATATCTCAAGAAGAGCTGGCGACCCTCGCCGGCATTGAGCGCTCTCACATGGGAAAGATCGAGCGGGGGCAACACATGCCTACATTGGCGTTGATTTTGCGGGTATCCATCGCATTGAACGACAGTGCAGCCAACCTGATGACTGCTACTGAAAGCATTCTGTACGCTGACTCAGAAGGGTGAAGTGTTCGATTAGATTGCAGCGATTATCTAATTTCTATCTTTCAAACGTGTTGTGAAGCGATCCACAGAGATTGAAGGCGCAGCACTGGCAGCTTTCAGCATGTACGTCGTGATCACCGCTGATTGATTTGCCAATGGACGGATGACGATATCAGAGTGCTTGCACGGTTCCAGCTTCGCGCCAGATGCGAGGCCAATCCCGTAACCAGCCGCAACAAGAGCTAGCATAACGTCGAGCGAAGCTGCGCGCTCGATGACGTTCGGCTTCTCATCCAAGCCTCGCAACAGCTTTGTAAAGGCCTTATCGTAGCCCTCATAGGCTTGGTGGTTCCACATGATCAATGGGGCGCGGAGAAGTTCTTCGATAGGCACTTCTTTGAAAGCGAGTAGCGGATGACGGGCTGGTATCACTGCGACCATTCGTGCATGCCAAATGGGTTCAGCAACAATGCCATCGCCAACCTCTTCTGTGTGTGTGAACCCAATGGTGAAATCACCCGACCTTAGTCCATTGAGGAGCTCAGAGAGCGTGACTTCTGTGAGGCGAATTTCAACATCAGGCTCCTCCTCGCGACAACGTGCAAGAAGGTCAGATAATCTGGAATCGATCGCTCCGTCAGATACTGCGATCCGCATACTTACCCGGAAGCCCGCGGAAACCGCCTTCACATTCTCTCGGGCTTGATCCAAAGTGGTAAATAAACGACGTACGTCCAGAAGAAATGCTTTGCCGGCATCGGTCAGCCGCGTTCCTCTCCGATCACGGTTGAACAGTAAAGCGCCCAAGTCGTCTTCCAGTTCCTTGATAGTCCTGGATAAAGGAGATTGTTCGATATGGAGGCGTTCAGCTGCTCTTGTGAAGTGCAGTTCCTCGGCCAAAACCACAAAGCAGCGCAGATGTCGCAGCTCCATCCGCAAGACTCCTTAACAGTCACAATCATCTGTGCCAACAGCAGAGGGCAAGCTTGGTTCGGTTGCTGGCTCGTATAATCGCTTAGGTTAGCGATGAATTTCCTGACGCAATTCATGATATGTCGACGAGATGCGCATCAAATCAAAATAGGATATCTAGTATAAATATCGTTTAATATGCTGGCGCTGAGCAATCAGATAAATCGGTATGCAAACCGCTCAGCACATCACTTTTTTAAAATCACTCACTATCCCGAACTGAATTGCTTGATTAACATAGAGGGCTTGACTCAGGCTGCCCATAGCACATCCGTACTATTGAAACCTGAAAATCAGGTGGCTATGCTTTCAAAGATCACGAGTTAAAAAAAGCCACTTTATTACATTTAAGAAAACAGCTTAATTAAAATTTATTAAAACAGCCGTTACTGTTTATTGTGTTGTCTGAGCTACGCTGCTCTGATGCTCTCTTGCCAAATTGTGTTCTTTCGCGTGACGAATAACCAGCTCCAGCAGAGCTATCACCTGATCGGGGCGCTCACGTCGACCGGTCGCATAGAAGGCGATCAGATAAAAACAACAGGCCAGGATCAAGGGCGTCCACAGCATGAAACTACTGTCTTGCTTGGCTAGGATAGTGACAGAGGTAGCGGCAGCTGCAAAAGCTGGGAAGATGCCGATTTTTCGAATATCACCGACCAGAAGCGAGACTCGTCCGTCAACAGTACTCCAGCGATGCTTATATTGTAGCAATCCATATTCAAGGGTTATTTTGTCAAATTCAGCTAGCCTTCCGAGAAACTGAGCGTCGTCCAAAATATCGCTTTCCAACCTTCTCAATATAAGTGCAAAGCTTTTTCTACGATGTTGCCGAATGAATTGATAGAGCCCAATGCTGATAGTGGCAAAGTAAAGGAGTGAGATAACGATGAGAACCCCATTCGTAACATGCAATACGCCGATCATCTTAACTACCGGCGCACCCGGCCCATAACGATACCAACCTGCAAAACATAGAAACACGAGAATCGTGATCACGAAACTGATCATCAGCCAGTTTTCGATTTTCTTCAGCCATTCAGATGGCAACGAGGCAAGTTTCTTATCCTCAGCAAGAGTCATCTCTTCAAGTAACTCATACAGTGCAGCAAGTTCTTCGTTTCGTGGCGCCATGATCACACCGTAAAAAGTGAGTAATAGTGCATAATTCAACCAGTTGGGGAATTGCATTCCACGTGACCACCCGTTTGCATTGCCACTGACCAGTCATTTGCATTCGACGTGACCACGCGTTGCACGAGACTTGACCGGCGCACTGCATGCCCTCGACCGGCTGGAGTCTACCCGAAGCAGGCCTTCGTTAAGGAAGGTCTGAACAAC
>NZ_JAGHWR010000087.1:0-13812 GCF_017746155.1 Xanthomonas sp. D-36-1 | reverse complement strand
GCCGGCGATGGGGAGCGTGCGTCTGTGAACCGGGAAATTCCCGCGGAAAGCGCCAGAAATGGCGAAATTCCGAAGTTCCAAAAGCCACTCTTCGGAACGACGCCACCTTCCGCCCTGTCAGGTCTCGTTGTTCAGACCTTCCCTAAAGACAACGGGGGCAGTGCCGATACAGCAACCGTGACTCTGCCGAGAACGCCCATGTATTCACGTCCACTCATCCGTCTAGCCGCCCCTTTGGCTCTGACCTTGCTGTTTCCTTTCGCTGTCGGATTCGACTGGCCCGCTTCGGTGCGCTGGGCGATCCTGGCGACCATGACCCTCAGTTGGTTGGGTTTCGCTGCCTGGGTGACGTATTCCCAGTTCCGGCCTAATCCGGACCAGGCCCGCATCCTGCGCGAGCAGGATCAACTGCTCAACGAACTGCGCACGTTCGTCAGCAACGAAGTCGACGGATCGCGCTCGGAAGTCGAGCGTGCCCGCGAACTGATCCGCCAGGCCGTGTCCGGCCTGGGTGGCAGCTTCGAAGCGATGAATCGTAAATCGCGTCAGCAAAGCCAGGCACTGGCCCGCATCGTCGACCGTGCCGGTGACGACGGCAGTGCCGGCGTCGACGTCGCGCGCTTCGCCCAGCATGCCAGCTCCCGCATGGAGCAGTTGGTGGAAGCGCTGGAACAGGTGAGCGGCCAAAGCACCAACACCGTCCATCACATTGATGAGATGGCCCAGCACCTGGACGGCATCTTCGCGCTGCTGGAAGACGTCAAGTCGATCGCCGACCAGACCAACCTGCTGGCCTTGAACGCCGCCATCGAAGCAGCACGTGCCGGTGAAGCCGGTCGCGGCTTCGCGGTGGTCGCCGACGAGGTGCGCAACCTGTCCGAGCGCTCCACCACCTTCAACGAGCAGATCCGCAAGCTGGCGCACAGCTCCAAGGAATCGATCGCCAAGGTGCGTGAAACGGTCTCGCAGCTGGCCTCGCGCCACATGGACCGCTCCCGCGAGGCGCGCCACGAATCGGCCGCCATGCTGGAGAACGTCGCCCAGATCAACGCTTCGTTGGGCGATGGCATGCGCGAGATCTCCGAGTGCGCACGCTCGATCGATGGCAGCGTGGCCGAAGCGGTGCGTGCCCTGCAGTTCGAGGACATCGCCACGCAGACGCTGAGCGGCATCCACACCCACCTGGATCGCCTGACCGCGATCAACCGCGAAGCGGTGGCGCTGCAGGAACTGCTGCATCGCAATGGCGGCGTGTACGACAGCGACCTGGTCGCCGCGCTGGCCAAGGTGTCCAACCGCCTGCGCGACATGCGCGTGGAGTGGGAACGCCCGCCGCACAAGCCGGTGGCACAGCAAGGCATGGGTGCCGGCACGGTCGAGTTGTTCTAAGACCGATGTCGCCACGCAGCTGCTGATTCCGACATTCCCCGGCCCTCCGGGGATTTGTCGTTCCGTCACGACCTGGTGTTTCGCCCATGACACTTGTTGCCCCGAGCATCGATGCCCCTACCGCCGCACTGCAGGCCGCTGCGCTGGCAGCCGCACACGCCGAGCGCATCGCGCAAAGCGATGCCGCCAGGCCTGCACTGCGGCGTGTCCGCATGCCTGCCGCGCTGGAACGGCTGGAAAACAGCGCACGCGCGGAGCTGCTGGCCCTGATCAACCCGCGCCGTGTATGCAGCGAAGGAGAGCTGTTGTTCGCCACGGTGGCCTGGGATCTGGGCCTGGATGGTGCCGCGGTCAGCGGATCGGCGCGGTAAGCCCAGCGCCGTACAGCGGGGCGTGCCTCGGCAGGCGCTCCGCTGGTTGTTTCCACTGCCCGAGATCGACGTTTTTTGCACATGCATTGCCGCCAGGGTGCTTCCGCATCACCCCGTGCCGACTCGCAATACTCTGCGTACGCGGTACTGTTCGCGCGCAGCATCAGGGTGAGCTCTCCCCTGCCCGTCTGCTCAGCCATTCTTGTGACCGAACGTGCGCCTTGGGTCGCTACGCCTATCGGAAGCCTGTGCGAGGCAATCGCGCGTCCGCTACGTGGCGGCCCAACTCCCTCACGCTCTATTGCCGGGCAAACCCAACTACGTCCTTGTCGCCTGAGCACCCCAAGTCATTTCAGCAGTGGAAATCGACCCGTCAGTTGCGGCGATGCTGATGTGTCGCCTGGCTGCGGGATCCTTGCGCGCGCCTCATCGCAGGACAGATGCAACTACAGCCTGAAGAGCTTGCACGGCATCCATTCCGTTCGAGTTCCTGCAATGGCGGGCGGGCAATGACCATCGAGATGGTCGCTGCGCGATCTGCGAGTGCATCAATCTGTGCTCTTCACTTGCCAACCAGGCAAGTCCCGGGTGCGATGTCCTCCCCGAGTGCGGAAGCGTTGGACCGGCATGGAGGTCGCCATCGAACTTCAATCGATGGACCCGCAGCTTGTCCTGCGAGCAGTGAGGCATCGCGCCAACTTCGACGCTGGGACGTTGTGGTGGTCTTGCAGCTTACGTCAGCTTGAGCGTCGTTGATGCCGCCACAACGTCTGTGTGGACGCCCTCACAGGTTGCCCTGTGGCTGGCGAGGCGCGGCATGCCCGACCTAACAAGTGATCAGCGGCGTTCGAACGCCGCGACGGCCTGCCATCTCTGATGTCTTCAAGCCAGTGGGCAATACACACCGGCTACTCGTAAGACGGCTGCTGCGGCTTAAACCCACGCAATGCCGCACACTGGGTCAGTTGGCAATGACCAGACGCGCGCCCAACCGCATGCCGGCGTCGGCTTCGCGCAACCACTGCGCCATGTCGCGCGGCGAGAGCGGGCGGGAGTAGAAGTAACCCTGGATTTCGTCGCAGCCCTGCTGGCGCAGCAGCGCGTCTTCCTGCACGGTTTCCACGCCTTCTGCGACTACCTGCATGCCCAGGGCGTGGCCCAGATGGACGATGGCCTGGGTGACTTCGGCCGTATTGGCGTCGTCGAGCATGCCTTGCACGAAGCTGCGGTCGATCTTCAGGCGCTGCACCGGGAAGCGATTGAGGTAATGCAGGTTCGAGAACCCGGTGCCGAAGTCGTCCACCGCCAGCAGTACGCCGTTCTGTTCGAACAATTCGAAGCAGCGGCGCAGCGAATCCGAGTCGCGAATCAAGGCAGATTCGGTCAGCTCCAGTTCCAGGCGCGAAGGCGGCCAGCCATTGTCGCGGCAGATTTCCAGCACGCGCTCGGCAAAGCCGCGTTCACGCAATTGCACCGCAGACACATTCACCGCAACGCGGCTGAAATGCAGCCCGGCTCGATCCCAAACCACGGCCTGACGACACGCTTCGCCGATGACCCATTCGCCCAGACGCACGATCTCGCCGCATTCTTCGGCGATCGGGATGAATTCGACCGGGCTGCAGGGGCCGTGGCCAGGGCGATTCCAGCGCATCAGCGCTTCGATGGCCGGCGATGCATCGTCCACGGTGTTGACCAGCGGCTGGTAGACCAGCGTGAATTCTTCGCGCTCGAGCGCGCCTTGCAGCGCATGCTCCAGCTCCAGGCGGCGCTGCGCCCGCAGCAGCACGTCCTGGCTGTAGTAATGGTACGTATTGCGCCCCGATTCCTTGGCTGCATACATCGCCGCATCGGCGGCGCGCAGCAGGCTGTCGAAATCCGATAGCCCTTCGCCCTGCAGCGCGATGCCGATGCTGGCGCCGAGCTTGAGGGTGACATGCTCCTTGCGCAGCGGCTCGCCGAGCGCGGCAATCAATTTACGCGCCACGTGGCCGGCATCTTCGGGCTCGGACATATCGCGCAGCAGCACGATGAATTCGTCGTCGCTGAAGCGACCGAACAGGTCGCTATTGCGCAGATGTTGATGCAGGCGCGAGGAGGCCAGCTTGAGCAGGTTGTCGCCGGTGGCATGGCCAAACGAATCGTTGATGCTCTTGAAGCCATCCAGATCGATCAACAGCATTGCCAATGTCTGGCCGCGCTCGTTCGCTTCGCGAATGGCGTTTTCTGCCTGCTCGCGCAACAAGAAGCGGTTCGGCAAACCGGTCAAACGGTCGTAATGGGCCAGCAGCTCGATGCGCTCGTTGGCTTCGCGCTCGCGGGTGATATCGCGGAACAAGGCAACAAACCGCGGCGGCAAGCCCTCGCGACGATCCAGCTCGATCAGCACCTGGACCCAGACACGCTGGCCGGAGTTGCGATAGAAACACAGCTCCAGCTGCTCGGGCAGGCCGCCATCGGAGATACGCAGCAGCGCCGCCTCGAAAGCGTCGCGCGAATCCTGGGTGTACAGCGACAGCGCCTGCTCCAGGGTGATGGTTTCCTTGCGCAGGCCGTGGATGCGATAACACTCCTCGGTCCATTGCATGCGCCGGGTGTCGACCTCGATCTCGCAGCCGCCGATCTTGCCCAGCGCGGACACGCGATTGAGCAGTTCGGTGCGCCAACGGATCAGCGCGTCGGTCTGGCGTTGTTCGGTGACGTTCTGCAGCTGGCCAAGCACGCGCACCATGCTGCCGTCGCCATCGAACACCGGCTGTGCCCACACGCGCAGATGATGCGGGTTGGCACCAAGCAGGCCGTTGATTTCCAGTTCGAAATGCACCGGCATGCCTTCGTGCTTGATCTTGCGCCAGGCGCTGCGCAGTTGCGCGACCGAAGGCCCAGCCAGCAGGCGCAGGATGTCGCGGATGCCTTGCAGACGAACATGGGTTATGCCCAGTTGTTGCAGGAAATCCTGCGACACCCACAGGGCATCGTGATGCGAATCCCAGCTCCAGCTCCCCATGCTGGCGATGCGCTGGGCTTCTTCGAGCTGTGCCTGCTGATCGCGCAGCTGCTGCTCGAGCAATTTTTGATGGTGCACGTCGGTATGCGTGCCGACCATGCGCAATGGACGTCCGTCGGCGGTGCGCGATACCACGCGGCCGCGATCCAGGATCCAGCGCCACTGGCCGTCGTGCTGGCGCAGCCGGAATTCTGCCACATAGGTATCGGTGCGGCCTTCCAGATGCGCCTGCACCGCCGCGCTGACATGCGCGTGGTCTTCCGGATGAATCAGCCCGGACAAGGCAGTGAGATTGTTCGGCAGCGGCTGCTCGGAATAACCGAGCATGCGTGTCCAGCGCTCGGAGCGATACACCACATCGGCCGGAATATCCCAATCCCACAAGCCGTGGTCGGCGCTGTCCAGGCCTATCTCCCAGCGACTGGTGCCATCGGCACCCTTCGGTTCTGGAATGCTCAGGGTGAATGCCATGATCTGGCCCTGCTCGTCGCAGACCGCGCGCAGCCAGCCCTCCAGTCGCCCGCCGCCGCTGCCCGGCAACACGCAGGGCGCCATGCCCCCGCTGTCAGCCAGCTGGGCACGGCTGCTTTCCAACACATCGGCGTATGCGCCAAGGGTTGCCGGCAATCCGAGGGATTGCGCAACGCGGTTGGCCGCCAGAGGCTGGCCATGCGCATCCAACAACACCACCGCCGAGGTCAGCGGGTGCTGCAGCATGCTTGCAATGACGCCTGAGTCCACTCTGGAACACTCCGAAGAATCGACCCCGGCCTTCGGAGTCGCAATGGATAACGGCCGTGCCGGCGAATAGTTGAGCCACCTGTTGCGAGCGGGACCGAACCGGCCCGAGTTACGGCTAAGATGGCCGCATCGCCAGCACTCAAGGTCGTCCGCGGATCCATGCAACAGCCCGTCGCCGCGCCCGCATTTTCGTCAGCCCCCGTCTCCTGTCTTCGTCTCGCCGAGCGCCTGCAGCAAGGCCTGTGGACCCTGACCGGCCTGTATCTGCTGGTTGGCGTGATCTGGCTGCTGCTGGGCAACCGGTTGCTCAACCTGGCCGGCGCCGCCATGCCGGAGCGCTGGTCTGACGCGAGCTTTCTGGTGCTGTCCAGCATCGTCATCCACCTGGTGCTGCGCCGCTTCACGGGCTTGATCGTGGACGAGTACGCCCAGCTGGCGCAGTCCGAAGCGTTGCTGCAAGCCAAGTTCATGGCGCTGCCCAGCCCGGCCTTCATTTACGACCTGGCCACCATGCGCATCCTCGACGCCAATCCGGCGGCGCTGGAATTCTTCGGCTGGGAGCGCGACGAGTTCCTGCAGCAGACGCTGCAGGCGATCTGGCCCAATGCCGATGGCGAGCGGCTGGAAGAGATCATTGCGCAGATCCGCGGCAAGGGAGATGCCACCTGCGTGTTGAACGAAGACCTGATGACGCGCAGCGGCACGCGACATGTCGAGGTGCGCAGCAACCAGCTGCATCTGGCCAGCGGCCCTGCCCGCCTGGTCGTCACTGTTGACCGCAGCGAAGAGCGCCAGGCGCAAGATCTGCGCGACGAGGCACTCAGACGTCTGGAAGAGGCGCAGAGCATTGCGCGGCTGGGCTCCTGGCAACTGGACCGCACCACCGGTCTGGGGCGCTATTCGCCAGCGGTCTACCGCCTGCTGGGGCGCAGCGTACCGATGCATCGTCGCGAGCATCGGCTGGAAGAATTGCTGACCGCCTCCGACAGCGCGACCCAGGCGCGCATCGAACGCATGATCGAAGACATGTGTACCGGTGGCGAGGTGCAGATCGATGTGCTGCTGCCGCTGACCGGTGGAGATTCGCAACCGCGCACGGTGCATCTGCGTGCCGAAAGCGTGACCAGCCCCAGCGGCGTGCGCCATGTGCACGGCACCTTGCAGGATGTGAGCGAACGCGAGCAATCGCGCCGGCTGCTGCGCG
Source organism: Xanthomonas sp. D-36-1 (assembly GCF_017746155.1). Lineage (NCBI taxonomy): Bacteria > Pseudomonadati > Pseudomonadota > Gammaproteobacteria > Lysobacterales > Lysobacteraceae > Xanthomonas > Xanthomonas sp. D-36-1. The sequence goes on along the minus strand of NZ_JAGHWR010000087.1, from coordinate 7,100 downwards.
AACGCGAGGAGCAATTTCGCGAACTGGTGCGCGTGCTGCCCGACGGTGTGCTGATTCTCGCCGACGAGCATGTGATGTACGCCAACGCGGCCGGCTCGGCCCAGTTCGGCTTTCAGGGCGAAACCATCCTGGGCGAACCGCTGCAGACCCTGGTGGGCGACAACGACCTGCCGGTGGTGCGCGAATACCTGCGCGCAGGCAGCGATCGCAATGAGCCGGTGTCCAGCGCACGCGCGATGCGTCGTCGCGACGGCAGCACCTTCTACGCAGGCCTGTCGGCCGGCGACATCCGCTATGGCGGACGCAGCTGCAAGTTGCTGGTGGTGCGCGATCTGAGCGAACCCGAGCGCATGCGCGATGCCCTGGCCGAGAGCAATGTCGAGCTGCAGGCGATGGCCAAACGTCTGTTTTCGTTACAGGAAGATGAGCGGCGTGCCATCTCGCGCGACCTGCATGACGACATCGGACAAGCGATCACCGCGATGAAGTTGTCCGCGCATGCAGCCCTGGATGAGCCGGATGCGGACGCGCGCCGCGAGGACTTGCTGGAAGTGGTGTCGCTGGCCGATACCACGGTGACCAAGCTGCGCAATCTGTCGATGCTGTTGCGCCCGCCACAACTCGATGCCCTGGGCCTGGAGGCAGCGCTGCGCTGGCAGGCGTCGATGCTGTTCCGCGCCTCGCAAGTCCGGCTGGAGCTGGATATTCAGGCGCTCGACGAACGGCCGGGCAACGAGATCGAACAGGCCTGCTTCCGGATCGCGCAGGAAAGCCTGACCAACGCGTTGCGACACGCCTGCGCCGGCGAAGTGCACCTGCGTCTGCATTCGATCGACGGCGACAGTTTCCGCCTGGAAGTCAGCGATGACGGCGATGGCTTCGAGCCGGAGGGTCCGCGTGGGCTGGGGCTGATCGTGATGCGTGAGCGTGCGCAAACCGTCGGCGGCACGCTCGCGATAGAATCAGCCCCCGGAGCAGGCACGCGCGTGACGTTGCGCCTGCCCTATCACCCGGTCGGCGAGTCCGTCCACGACGATGGTGGACGTTGAGTCATGTGGAGCCCCGTAATCCCGCCCGGACTGGAAATCGTCAAGCCCACCCGGCTTGGCGCGGGCAATCCCGAATTGCTGCACCTGGTGGATGCGGCCGCGTCCGGCGGCCCGCCGCTGATGATCTTCCACGTCGACATCGATCACTTCGCCTCGATCAACGAGAACATGAGTGGCGAGGTCGGCGACCAGGCGCTGACGTTGGCAGCGCGCAGGCTGCAGGAATTTCTAGGCACGCGCGGCAAGCTGTGGCGCCACGGCAGCGATGAAATGGTGGTTGTGGCGGTGCGCCGCGAAGACACGCCATTGCCGGAAGATTTTGCCGAAGAAATCCGCCAGCAACTGGAACTGCCGCTGTCGGTGCTGCCGTACACCTTGTTCATGACCGGCAAGGTCGGCATCAGCCTGTGTCCGGAACATTCCACCTCCTTGTCCACGCTGCTGGATTACGCCGAAGAAGCCAGCTACCAGGCCGCGCGCGAAGGCGGCAACACGGTGCGGCTGTACACGCGCAACTCGGCCACCAACGCGCATAGCGAAAGCATCATTGCGCGGCAGATCGTCGATGCGATTCCGCACGGCGAGTTGCGCCTGCGCTACCAACCGCTGGTGAGTGCGCGCGACGGCCGGATCGTCGGCATGGAAGCGCTGCTGCGCTGGCAATCGCCCACCCTGGGCATGCTGGTGCCCGAACGCTTCATGCGCACCGCCGAGCGCCTGGGCGTGATCGTGCAGATCGGCGAATGGGTACTGCAGAACGCGGTGCGCCAGGCGCGGCTGTGGCGCGACCAGGGTTTCGACGATTTCAGCATCGCAGTGAATGTTTCCACGCTGCAGTTGCTGCGCCCGGGCTTCTTCAACGAAGTGATGGCGATGCTGCAGACCGCCGGTGTACCGGCGCAGTTCGTCACGCTGGAGATCAACGAAAGCGCGTTGACCAACAACGTCAACTTCGTCCACGAGACGATGGCCAACCTGCGCAACGAAGGCATCAGCCTGAGCCTGGACAACTTCGGCACCGGCGATTCCAGCCTGAGCGCGCTGGTGCGCTACCCGGTGGACCGGCTCAAGATCGACCGCAGCTTCATCAAGAGCGCACCGGCTGGCAGCCGCGAGGCGGCGATCGCGCGCGCCATCATCGCCATGGGCCACCAGCTGGGCATGACCGTCATTGCCAATGGCGTTGAATCGCAGGCGCAGCTGGGCTTTTTGCGCCGTAACGATTGCGACATCTTCCAGGGCTACCTGTTCGGCGAGCCGATGTCGGCCGAGTCGGCGGGCATGGCACTACGCCGACGCTACCTGCGCCCGGAATCGTTCGCCGAAAGCCGCCCCGACCGCACGCTGTTGCTGCTGGACGATGAAGAAAACGTGCTGCGCTCGCTGGTGCGCCTGTTCCGCCGCGACGGTTACCGGATTCTGGCGGCCGGCAACGTGCGCGACGCCTTCGACCTGCTGGCCACCAACGACGTACAGGTGATCCTGTCCGACCAGCGCATGAGCGACATGAGCGGCACCGAGTTCCTGGGACGGGTCAAGATGCTCTACCCCGACACGGTGCGCCTGGTGCTCTCCGGCTACACCGACCTGGCCACCGTCACCGAGGCCATCAACCGCGGGGCGATTTACCGTTTCCTGACCAAGCCCTGGAACGACGACGAACTGCGCGAACATATTCGCCAGGCGTTCCGCACGCATGATGAGTTGCGGAACGGCCGGGAATAGGGAATCGGGAGTGGGAATCGGTAGAGCAGACCTCCGCGTGTTGTTGCTTCTCAGACACGCAGCCAGATCAAGCGAGCGAAAAGCTACCTTACCGATTCCCGATTCCCGATTCCCAACTCCCCATTCCCAGCGCGTCAGCGCTACCGCGGCTGCCGGATCGGTAGCGTGATCCTGAAACTGGCGCCCTGCCCGGGCGTGCTTTCCACGTCGATGCGGCCGTGGTGCTTGTTGATGATGCCGTAGGAAATCGACAGGCCCAGGCCGGTGCCGCTGCCGACCGGCTTGGTGGTGAAGAAGGGGTCGAAGATGCGCTGCAGCAGATCCGGGGCGATGCCGGCGCCGCTGTCCTGGAACTGGATCCAGACGTTTTCCGCTTCATCGCGACCGGTAGTCACGGTAATCGTGCCGCGCTCGACGATGGCCTGGCCGGCGTTGAGCAGCATGTTCATGTAGACCTGGTTGAGCTCGGATGGCAGGCACTCCACCAGCGGCAGCTCGGCATAATTGCGCTCCAGCGTGACCTTGTACTTGAGCTCGTTCCAGATGATGTTGATGGTGGATTCGAGGCCCGCATGCAGGTCGACCATCTTCCACGACTCGGACCGGTCCGAGTACGAGAAGTCCTTGAGGTCGCGCACGATGCGGGTCACCCGCTCGATGCCTTCGCGCGATTCGGCCATCAATTGCGGCAGATCGCGACTGATGAAGTCGATGTCGGCGCGGTTGCGGATCTCGTCGATTTCCGGAATCAGCGCCTTGGGGTCCGGCGCCTGCAGCGCACGCTCGTAGGCTTCAATCAGGGTGAACAAGCTGCGCAGATATTCCTGCAGGCTGCCCAAATTGGAGTGCACATAACCGATCGGATTATTGATTTCGTGCGCCACGCCTGCGGCCAACTGGCCGATCGAAGCCATTTTTTCCGATTGCAGCAATTTGTCCTGCGCACCGTTCAAGCGCAGATAGGCCTGGCGTAATTCGGCGTGGCGCTGTTGCAGCTCGCGCTCGTAATCCTGCTGGCCTTCGATGTTGTGGAACAGCGCCAGAAAATGCCCGGGCCCGTACTCTTCGTTGTAATACAGGTGCGCAATGACCACCCGGTCGGCGACCGGCAGGCTGCCGGTCCAGCTGCCCTTGCTGCGCGCTTGATTGAGTGCGTCCGATGGCAATACCTGCGAGATGCGTTCGCCCAGATTGCGATCGTCGGTGGGGTCTTCATTGCACAGGCTCTGGCGTGCGATGGCATTGGCCAGAATCAGCTTTCCGTCTGCGCGGAACAGCAGCAGCCCCTCCATCATCTGGTCGCCGAAGGCGCGCAGGATATCTGGGGACGGCAATAAGGCTTGATTGAGAAAAAACTTGGCGGTCACGGGAGCAGGCGGCGTAGAGGATGCCTCAATATACGCCGAACCATTTACGCTCCGTATTGTCGTTTTGCATTAGCCGGCGGCGCGTCGCAGAGCGAACGACACCTGCCTGCTCGCCTAAGCCTGCCGCACCATCTGCCACCGGGTGTACTGCAAAACAGCGTGCAACTCAGGCCACCGCCAACGAACGCCCGCCGCGCAGTACGCTCGATTGCCCCTTGGCATCGTAGGACGGCGCACTTTCGGTGCGGCCCAGGTGGCGCAGCGCCCAGTTCACTTCGCGGCGCCGGCGTGCCAACAGCGCACCATTGGCGCGATTGGCTTCGGCCAACTCACGCAGCCGCTCTTCTTCGCCTGCAGGCATCGCCGCTTCCAGCGCTTGCAGCGCCGACAGCTTGTCCTGCGTGTGTCGCATCAGCCCGTCGATGTCGTTCTCGAGTAATGCCTGGCGTTCGCCGGCCAGCGCATCGCTGAGACGTTGCAGGAACTCGTTCACGTTCATCCTTTCAGTCGGGGATCAACCCGCCAGTTGCTGATTCAGATCCATCATGCGGCTGGCGATGGCGTCCGGGTTGATGGAATAGCTGCCGTTCTGCAATGCATCCTTCACCGCCTGCACGCGACCGGTGTCGATCGCCGAAGACTGCGAAAGCTCGCGCTGCAGGTTCTGCAGGTTGGTGGCTTCGCCGGTCAACTTGACGCTGTCGGTCGGCGGGGTTGCGGCAACCGGGGACGCGCGATCTTCGCCGACCGAAGCGATCTTGCTGCTGGTGGCCGTGGTGCGAAGGGTGGCAGCGGTCGGTAGATTGCCTTCGATTTTCTGGGTCATGTCAGGAACTCCTCTACAGGTCGTAGGGGATAACGGCACCCAGAAAAAAAACTTTATAGAAATTTTTTACCTGGAGACCACAACGGTTCCGCTCGCTTCAACGATGCCCTGCACCACCCGGCGCGAGGACGAATTTTCCACCGACACGCGCTCGTTTTCGCCAGCGTCCGACAGGGCGCGACCACTCATGCGCACCTCCAGCCCACCATTGCGCGAGACCAGCGGCACGGTGTCGCCGCGCCGGACCAGCCGCTGCGTCACCAGATCGTTGGCCGAGAGCAGCGAGCCGGCCGGAAGGATGCGGCGGGCGGTCTTGCCTACTGCAGCGGCCGGGTCGGCCAGCACCGCGCCGACAATGCGCGCGGCGTCACGCTTCTCGATACTGATATCGGCCAGCGAGATGGTTTCTCCAGCGCTGATGCCACGGCGCAAGACCAGCACGTCCTGGTTGCGACGCACCTTCAATGGCACGAACAAGCGCCAGCCGGCCGGCTGCGGGCAGGCCACTTCCACCGTATTGGTGCCGGTGGGCTGCGCCTGCAGCGCGACCGGGCAAGCCGGCATGCGCAGGCCCGGATCGAGCGTGGCCTCGGCTTCGGCGTCCGGGCCAACGGTCGCCAGCGCAGCAGCACGGATGGAATCGACAGACTGATAGCTCTGGGCCCAGGCCGGAGCGGCAGCCAACAAGATGACAAGCAGGAGCAGGCGCATGGGACCGGATCCGGAGGAAGACGGGACAGGCGTTGCAAGCGGCGTGCCTGTTTTTGCCGGGATTGGGGATTCGGGATTGGGGATTCGTAAAAGCGGCCTTGTGGGCGATTCATTTATCCGCTGCCGAAGCCCCTTCAGCGACCGGATCTCTCCGACAACCATCACCGAAGCCCTCAAGGATGCAGAAGCAGCAGCGGCAGACAAAATCGCTCATGCACGCTTTTGAGCGAATCCCTAATCCCAAATCACCTCATCCCGGGGCTTGAGCGAATCCCTAACCCCCAATCCCGGCGCTTGAGCGAATCCCAAATCACCAATCCCGACAGCGCCGCGACCAACCATAAAGCCCTCAAGTTTCCCGAGGGCGCTGTCGATATCTGCCCCATGACCCACGATCTGCTCAACCGCATCGACCAGCGCACCCGACTGGCTGGCCACAATCGACTGGCCCTGCTGCTGTTCCGGCTGGGCGGACGCCAGCTTTTTGGCGTCAACGTCTTCAAGGTGCAGGAAGTGCTGCGCCGGCCGGAACTGTTCCAGGTGCCTGGCTTGCCGACCGAGTTCGCCGGCGTGGCCGACGTGCGCGGGCGCTCGGTGCCGGTGCTGGATCTGGGCCTGGCCATCGGCCACCCGGAACGCGACTCGCATTCGGAAAACGGTCCCGGCTATCTGGTCGTTGCCGAGTTCAACCGCTCGGTCCAGGGCTTCCTGGTCAGCGGCGTGGAGCGCATCGTCAATATCGCGGTGGAAGATATCCACCCGCCGCCGGAACTGGGCGCCGAAGCCACTTATTTGACGGCGGTGACGCGCTTCCAGGGCGAACTGATCCAGGTCATCGACGTGGAGAGCGTGCTGGCCGATATCGCCAAGGTCAGCAAGGACGTGCAACTGGATCCCTCGCTGCAGCTGGTGGCCTACGACCGCCAGTTCCAGGTGCTGGTGGTCGACGATTCGCGGGTGGCGCGCCAGCAGATCCGCAGCGTGCTCGACCAGTTGGGTGTTTCGGCGACCCTGCTGTCGGACGGCCGCCAAGCGCTGGACCACCTGCTGCAAGTGGCTGCCTCGGGCGAAAACCCGGCCGACCGCTACGCCATGGTGATCTCCGACATCGAGATGCCGGCAATGGACGGCTACACGCTGACGACGGAAATCCGGCGCACCCCGGGCCTGCAAGGCCTGTATGTGCTGTTGCACACTTCCTTGTCGGGCGTGTTCAACAACGCCATGGTCGAGCAGGTGGGCGCGAACGCCTTCGTGGCCAAGTACAGCGCCCATGAACTGGCCGACTATGTGCTGGCCCGCCTGAAAGTGGTCGCCGAAGCGGCCTGAGCACACTGCTGGGCCGTGCAGTCGCTGAGCCGCGGGCGGACATCTCCCGCGCCTGTTCCCCCGCACAAAGGCGCCTGGCCCGTTCAACCGCCG
>NZ_JAGHWR010000086.1:0-22871 GCF_017746155.1 Xanthomonas sp. D-36-1 | reverse complement strand
TGTTTTTCGTCGATGGTCAGTCGGGCCTCGATCTGGGCGAAATAGCGCCCGTTGACCAGCGTGCGGATGCGCCGGGTCAGGCGATCCAGTGTGGAGAACGCCGGCAGCTCGACGCGATCACGCACGAGCTGTTCGATGGCTACATTGATCAGGTCCGCCGGGTTATCCATCACCGCAGCGGCTTCGTATACCGCGCGTGCCGCAATCTTCAGCCCGCCGTCGCTGTAGGCCCGGACCTGCAGGAATTGTCGGATCAGGCGGTAGTAGCGATAGCGCGAGGCGTTGGCAAGATTCGCTGGCTTGACCTGCACGCGCAGTTTCAGCGCGCTGCGGATATGGCGCACCACCGCCGGCGGGACTTCGTCCAGCATGGGGAAGTACCCCAGCCGTTGGAAGGTCTTGAGCAGGATCGTCAGCGTCAGGCGGTGCGCAGGCTGCCGGGTGTACTCGGCAACGAAGGCCACCTCAGCGTCGGTTGGCGTGTAGGCCGCAACCAGTTCGTGGACGACCGGGTTGCGCTTGAATTGCGGGTATGCGGTCCGTTCGATCGACGCCATCCAGCCCCTCAGGTCGTTGCAGGCCTGGGCAGCGCGGGCGCTTCCGGCAGACTGGCTTCGATGCGCTGGCGGGCGAACGGATCGGCCCCGTCGATGTAGCGCATCGCCGAGTGCACGTCGCGCCAGCCGACGTACTCCATCAGCGCCTTGACGTCCCAGCCGTTGGCGTTGGCCCAGCCGGCGAAGCCACGGCGCAGCGAGTGGCCGCTGTAGGCGTTGGGAGAGCTCAGCCCGGCCTCGCGGAAGATCCGCCGTAGCAGGCGCACCAGGCTGTTGGGGTGGAGCGGGGCGGCGGCAATCCCGCCCCACTGGTCGACTGCGCGAAACAGTGGCCCCTCGTGGAGGGCGGCTGCCGCGACCCAGGCCATGGTGGCAGCCGCCGGGCACCAGCGCGACAGCGCCGGGACCTTGTAGGTGGTGCCGGCGTGCTGGCGATCGCTCTTGCTGTGCGGCAGGAAGCAGGTCATGCCTTCGCCCGGCACCAGGCGCAGGTGGTTCACCTGGAGGCGGGTGAGTTCATCGCCGCGGAAGCCGCGCCAGAAGCCGAGTAGCAGCAAGGCGCGATCGCGCAGATGCCGCAGCTCGGCGGCGCGATCGCCGCGAGAGTGGGCCGCAGCTGCAGCGTCTTCCAGCCATGTCGTGACCTGGCCCAGCTGGGTGAGTTGCAGGGGCGTGGCGCGTTTTTCGACGTTCGGGTGAAGAGCTTGGATGCCCTTGAGCACTTGGCGCACCACTGGCGCCCGGGTCGGGTCGACAAAGCCGTGCACCTGGTGCCACTGCGCCAGTGCTGCGAGCCGGTGCCTGAGTGTGTTAATCGCCAACTGGCCGGCGTAGGCGGCCAAGTAGCGCGCCACCTGCTCCGCAGTCGCCGGCAGATGACCACCCCACTCGACCTCGAAGTGACGGGTCGCTCCTGCATACGCGCGCTCGGTGTTGGCGCGGGTTGCCGCTTCCAGATATTGCTTGACCGAGCTCACCGCCTCGCTCCGAAACGCCGTTTCGTACGGCCGCAGGGCGACTGTAGCTGAAAATTCGGGATAAGGCGGGATAATTCAATATTATCCCGCCTTAAAAATTATGACTATTTTGCAGTCAGTAACATGTTGAACGTTACGTAATTACGTGGTATGTAATCTATCACGAAATAACACGGAGTGGGCAAATGGCTCGGTCTGGCTTGTACAAAAGCGATGTGCAACGCGCACGGGACGCCCTCCGTGCGCAGGGCACGCATCCGTCCGTGGACGCGGTCCGGGTGGCGCTGGGCAATACGGGATCCAAGACCACCATCCACCGCTATCTGAAGGAGCTGGGAGAGGAGGAAGGACAGCGTCCCGGCGCCAAGGTCGCCATCGGCGATGCGCTGCAGGATCTGGTCAGCCGCCTGGCCGAGCGGTTGCACGCCGAGGCCGACACGGTCGTAACGCAGGCCCAGGCGCGCTTCCAGGCGCAGCTGCAGGAGCGTACCCAAGCGCTGGAACAGGCCCGGCACGAGGCTGACTCGCTCAGGACGCACCTGCAACGCTGCGAGACCACCCTGCAGGCCGAACGCGAGGCGGGCGACGCCGCCAGGAGCGAGGTGGCCCGCCTCACCACCGAACTGGCCCAACTGCAGGAGCGGATCGCGGGCCTTACGGCGCGATTGGCGGAGCACGAACGTCATGCCCAGTCGCTGGAGCACAAGCACGAGCATGCCAGGGAAGCCCTGGAGCACTATCGGACCTCCGTCAGAGACCAGCGCGAGCAGGAGCAGCGTCGGCACGCGCACCAAGTGCAAGAGCTGCAGGTCGCCCTGCGGCAGGCCAACGAGGCCTTGACCGCCAAGAACCACGACCTGATGCAGCTCAACCGCGACAATGGCCAGTGGCTGGAACGCCATACCCGCCTGGAGCGGGAACTGACGCAGGCACGCCAGCGGGCCGACGCCCAGCAACGCGAGCGCGACGCGCTGCGCCTGACGGCCGCCGAGCACCAAGCCCTGCAGGTGCGCTGGACCCAAGATGTCCAAGCGCTGGAAGGCGTGCGCGCCGCACTGGCTGCGGCGCGGACCGAGCTGGTCGAAGAGCGCCAGCGCCGGGAACACGCCGAGGCGGACACCTTGCGTGCCACGGTACGTCTGAGCACGTTGGAACAGTTACTGGAGCAACTGCGGCCACCGCGCACCCCCTTGGCGAACCCGAAAACGCCATCGCAGCCGGTGCAATGCCGGCAGGCAGATGATCAGCCGTTTGGTGAAAGGTCGGGAATCCCCCGCGTCAATGCTTCGCCGTCCCAACCATGACTTCGGGCAAACAACAACATGCAGAGAGCTCCCCGCCAAACTTGCTTCCACAGTCACTGCAGGAGATCGACATGGGTCTAGGCAATTCAAAGCCGAGCGTTGCAGGGTCACCTGAGCATTATGCAACCCACGCCACAGAGCAGGCCGCGCCATCTGAGTCGCCGTCGCCATCGCGCAGGGACTCGCCTTCTCCTTCGAACAGTGCACTGCGTGAGGCTTTCCTTCCCCCGCCCCCCCCGCGTCGCACGGCTTCTCACGAACTGCTGCAGCTGAAGGTCAGGGCTAATCAGGAATTGATTTTACGGTTTCACCAACACTAAAAGCGGCTAACAAAACGTAGCTAGCGGTCGTTAGATGGGTGCGGGCGGCGCGCAGAACCGGAGTTTACGAGTGGTACATGCCGATTCCGGGTACCGACCGCGCTCGCCTGGCGGTCGCGCAGTAGTTTTGTTAGCCGCTCTAAATATTCTGGCTTTTCAACTAATTTATAAAGAAGGATAGGAAGACATGAAGGCAGAGCACGCACGATCCCATTCCCTGTCGTCACTTGATCACATGCGCGACCCCGAATTTGGTATGGGCAACGAGAGTGATCTAGAAGCTGGTGCACAGCCCAGCCATAGCGCCTTCTGTCAGTCCGAAGATAGCAGATTGCCCACCACCAGGCCCCCCCGGCGCGGCACAAGCAGCGGGTCGACTAGCCCCAGGTCCACTGGGCAAAGCTCCGGTCACACTGATAACAGTGGATTAGAAACTTTGCTACCGGCCTCGTTAACAGGTGTCCAAAAGCCCAGGCATATGGGATTGGTGCGCAGGGAAGCGGGCCGACTTGTTTCTGCCGACCCGGTGGTGCACGCGTTGCTATCTTTCGCGCAGGTTGACCAGCCAGTTCCATCGCAGGTCGCGAGCACTGACGGGGTCCGACTAGAGTTGGTGTCGCGTCGAGACCCGGAGAAAGCGCTTGAAGAGTTCAAGGAAGCATTCACGGTTAAGACGGCGCAATTGATGCCTGCCGCCAACTCGTTAGAGCGGAAAGCTGAGCAAATCAATGCTGACATTCACATCCCCTTATTGCTTAAGGCGATTGAACGGGGCTCCGCAGCATTTGGCCCAAGCGCTTTGATCAAGATGGCAGACGGTAGCCAGATCAGCGCGAAAGCCTTCCTCGCCTCGTGTGCCCCAGATGTCACGTCCAATGACGATGTCCTGTCGAGGTTCATCAGCCAGAAAATCAAAGGGGACGAGGACCTCCAGGTCCGTCTGGGTGCACAGGAATTGCTATGTGTGGCGACCAAGAAAGAGTTCCAGCTCGGTGGCTTGGCTGGTAGTATTGGCGTCAGCAGCATACTCGGCTCCGCATGGGAGCTCGGCGCTTCGGAACTGTTGAAAAAAGCCATCTTCGGCAAAAATTTCTCGCCCAGTCATTATGCTCTGCAATTGGCCGGAATCGATTCATTGCCGCCTTTGCTAATCGAGACCATGGACACCATGTGTGTGCTTGCAATCATCAAGGGTATAAAGGGTGAGGAATGGTCCATGCGCAACCTGTTACCCAAGGCAATGAAAGCCGGCGCCATCTCCTCAATTGCGTCATTCCCCAATAACGTATTGGAGTACACAGGCTTTAAATCAAGATTAGGTAATCTTGCGGCCAATATGACGACAACCGAAGCGGCCATCTTTGGCGCCGCCTCTGGCATTCCACCCGAAGTCAAGGAAGGCGAAGATTTGATGCGTGCTGGATTGTTCCAGAGTATTAAGAACGGTGTCATGGCCCGCCCCAGCGAGAACATGGGCCCGGAAGAGGCGATTGAGCAGATGGCGCGTCATGCGCTCGATGTTGCCCCCGGCGAGAGCACCGCCGCCAAGTCTATGGGGCTGGCATCCATTGTCGGGATGATCCCGCTGATCGCCGGCAACAAAGCCACAGGATTACTCTCGGAAAGAGTGCTGCGTATCTTCCGGAGCACGGTCTTTAATCCGATCGAAGCCATCGCTCTGAATGCACTGGCGCTTGGAGGACGCATTCATGTTCCTGGGCTATTTGACTCAGACAACGTTAAGCACGCGCGGGTTGTGCAAACCATTCTGGCGCGAGCAAGCGAGCAAATGGAAAGCGGGGCACGGGAAATTACTGCAGAAGAATTGCATCAGATTTTGGCTCCCAAAAGCGAGTTCCTTCGTCATGTAGGTACCGCAATTGTCAAAGGCATGAATGCAAGCTTCGAGGCCCTTCCCGCGCTGGCCCGTAAACTTGGATATGGCGAAACTCCTTTAACCAAACGTATTCCGTATCAGGATCTGGCTGTGTCTGATATGTCGCACCAACCCGCACCCTGAGCCGTGTTTGTGGTTTTACCAGTGCACCCATCCAGCGTGGCCACTTCCACGTCCTGGCGGTTGCGCCACGCTCGCCGGCGATCACCTCGGTCTTGTACAACCCGTTGATCGTCTCGGCCAGCGCGTTGTCATAACTATCGCCCACGCTGCCCACCGACGGCTCGATCCCGGCCTCGGCCAGCCGCTCGGTGTAGCGGATCGAGACGTACAGGAGGATCGGCAGGAATTCGTGTAAAATTTTTTACTGACAGCGAGTTAGCTCACTTTTGGCTGTTTTTACACGAATTCCTGCCGATCCTCCTGTAGTGCGTTCGCGCAGGTTGCCAGGCCCTCAAGGCCTACAGCGTCATTGCCGTCTGGAGCATCGCCTTGTCCAGGCTCAGGTCGGCAACCAGCTGCTTGAGCTTGCGGTTTTCCTCTTCCAGCACGCGCAGGCGCTTCAGTTCGGAGGGGCAAGCCCACCGTATTTCTTGCGCCACACATAGAACGTCGTCTCCGCGATGCCCATCTTGCGGCACACCTCGCCAACCGCCATCCCCAGCTCGACCTGCTTGAGCGCGTACGCGATCTGCTCTTCGGTAAAACGCGACTTCTTCATCGCCTGATTCCTCGTGATCCACGGGGCCCATGCGGGGCGAAGTCTCTACTTTACGTTGGCACGGTTTTTCGGGGTGGGTCAGGGGCGGCGCGGGGCCGGGATTGCCGTCGTTGCCGGTGGGTGCGACGTACCAGTCGGCGGCCACGGCCGTGCACGGCGGCACGCAGGCGGCAATGGCGATCGCCACGATGGTGCAAAGAGAGAGGTAGAGGGTCGGCAGGGATTCGTATAAAAAACCTTCTCTGAACAGCGAGTTAGCTCACTTTTGGCTGTTTTTTACACGAATACCTGCCGACCCTCAACAAGACCCCGCTGATCGCCAACGTGGTTGACCGTTACACCGGCCGCGATGGATCCGAGCAATCCCACTGGACAGACGTGGGCATCGCCTTCCCTCACAAATCGGGCGAAGGGTTCAACCTGGTCATCCGTCCGGGCCTGGCCGTGTCCGGGACCATCGTCCTGACCACGAAGAAGGCCCGTGAAGAAGCCGAAGGAGGCGCGGCCCCGGAAGCCGCCAACTTTCCCGAAGAATCGTGACCCGGAGCGCGACGAGCGCGCCCCGGCACCGGCCGGATCCCAATGCCGGTCCTTCACACCCTGGCCGAGGCCATGACCTTCATGGAACAGTTGTGCGCCGTCGCCCAGGACGCCGACGTGGTGGCACGGGCAGAGCAGCTGCGCGGCATGATTGACGACGCTTTGTTCTTCCACGGCAGTTAGTGGCTGAATCTTGAAGCGACCCCATATCTTGGGGTCCAAGCGGGTCGCCGTGGGCGGCCCGTTTACGTTTGCCCACTGATTATGATAAGAATGCGCCACACAGGAGGCCCACCATGCCCGCCCCACTCTCCCGCGAAGCCAACGGCACCGAGCGCATCACCGTCGTGATGACCCCGGCTCAAAAGCGCACGCTCCAACAGCGCGCCCGTCACGCAGGGCTGACCATCAGCGACTACATCCGTCGCCAGGCGCTGGAGAGCGAGGATCTCGGACCACTGCTAGAGCAGCTGCGCGCGTCCACCGCGCAGGCCAATCGTGCGCTCGATAGCGTGTTTTCGCGGCTGCATACGCACGCCCATGACCTGAGCGTCGCGGAGGCTGCAGCACGTGCCCGCGCCAAGCGGGCGAACGCATCATGACCACCTTGACCGACGTGATGAAGGCGCTGCGCGAAGTCATCGTGATGAACGAGCGCGTCACCACGCTGGCCGGTTTGGTAGACAAACTCGCGTCGGAAAGCATTGAAACACGTGAACGCCTGGTCCGCGTTGAAACCGTGCTGGAACTGGCGTTCAAGGCACCCCCTAACCGAGGGCCACTGCTGCCGCCCAGCGGCGAGTGAATTGGACAGCGCCGCGGCCTAGTGAAATTTACGATATGCGAGGTTTCAGAGAAGACTGATACTTGAGGTGATTTGACAGCGTGTGCCGCCTGAACAGGCGAAAGCCAAGGCTTTCAGGAGGCCGAACACGAAAAAACCGCCTTTGGCGAGGCGGTTTTTTCACAACAGGTGCTGGCGGAATCACCAGCAGATTCGGATCTGGCTGACTCGAATCCTACCTCCGCCGGCTACGCCGTGCAAGAGGGAAGGATGAAAAGGCGAACACGCCCGACACCCTGCCCCGCCGCCAGTAGGCGCGGGGCATGGCAGACCTAAAGGCCGACTCGATCGGCCACGACGAATCCGAGCCAGCCGGCCACGGCAGGACGCACAAGCGTGTCCGGTGGCGTCGGCCGAGCGGCGACAAGCGGCGGCCGGGTGTGCTGGATGCGACCCGTGCCGAGCTAGTGCGTGGCCTGGAACAGCGCCAGGGATCAATCTGGACGCGGATCCGCCATGCCGTGATCGTGGCCGGCTATCCGATCGACCGTGCCCTGCAGCGCGTCCGAGCACTGCGCGCAGACGGCGCCGAATCACTGCTTGCCCTGGCGGTCGCCCTGCTCTACCTGGCCGACGTTCGGACCGGCTTCGTTGGCAAGCCGCGCCCAGGCGGCGGCCCCTGGAAGCGGTACACGCTGGCCGACCTGGCCCAGCTTGCCTACGGCGCTCAGGGCGAGGCCGATCTACGCCGGGCCAGGCGTGCGCTCGACATGATGGTGAGCTTGGGCTGGGCCTACCCGACCAAGCAGGTACGCCGGCACTCCACGGACGTGGAAGGTCGGAATCTATGGCGCAGCGAAGCGGCCGTTCGCCGCCTGAATTTGCAACGGTTGTGCGACATGACCGGGACGAGCTGGCTACTCAAGCGCGATCGCATGCACGCGGACCAGGCACGTGGCCAGGGGACCGCCTCGTTCGTAGACGCTCAGCAACGGCGCGAGGAAGCGAGCCGCGGCCGAAGCGTTGGCAAAGCCGCGCGCGCAGCGCCGCCGGCCACTGGCGACCCACCGGTGGCCAGCAAGAACGGCACGCAGCACATCGCCGACATCCTCGCCCTACTGAAATAGCCAGATGGCAGGGCACCCCGTGCCCGTAGCCTTGAAAAGCACTGGCAAACGGCGCTTTTCGCCCTGTTTCTCGCATCCCAGCGTATCGCCCTCCCCTCCCCCTCCCCCTGTTTCTGACCCCCCGCGCCTCAGTTATCCACAGGTCTGTGGATATGGCGGTGGAGTTGTTGTGGAGAAGTAACGCTATTTGTCCCATTTAATTGAGCTGCCATCCAATCAACCTCTGGTTGAAATCACAATCACCAGAAGATTTAAGAGCCAGAAGGTGTCGCCGGCGCTACGCGCCACCGACAGCGTTTGAAACCTTGTCCAGTTGCGGGGGCCTGCGGCCCCCCTGTCCTCCCTCCGCGCCTACGGCGCTCCGGTCGCAACTTCGACCCCCCGGAGGGGCTGCGCCCCTCCCACCGCGCCGATGAAACCCGGCGCGGCGGCTCCCTCGCCACTAAAAGCGGGTTTTCAGGAGCTGGGGGTCGGCGTTGGCCAGGTCATGGCGTTATCGAACTCGGATGGCTACCGAGCGCGGTTCCACCGCTGGGAATCAAGAGCGGCGCATCCATGCGCCATAGCCTTCAAAGGCGGTTGCTCCACGTGGAGCCTGCCTAATCGGCAGGTCTGGCAGTGCACATCGCCTGCGGCGTAGCCCTGGGTCAGCGGGCAGCGCTGGCCAGCTCGATGCCGGCCGCGCCGGCGATCGCTGCGGATCCACCGAGGCAGCCGCTGCCGGCGGCGCCGACCAGGTGCTGGCCACGACCGCCGCCGCGGCCAGGCCGTGCACGCCGCCTGCAGGCGTGGCGCTGGCTCAGCGCGCTGCGTTGGCGCAAGACAGGGGTTCTAAGCCGGAACCGCCGAAAATTCCGTTACTCCAAGCTCCAGTCCCGGCTATGAGTGACCAACTCGGTAAGTTCAAGCAGTGGGTTGATGATTTTTCGGCATCGACACCTCGACGTACCCAGCTAGGCGCTTCTGGGCTTCATCCATGTCAAACACCTTGGGATCGAACGGCCCGCCCAGCCACTCGATGAGTTCGCGCCGACGGGCGTTGCGGTGACCAGCAAGAACACGGAGCAAGTCTGCATACCCCCACGACCCGCCACAATCTTCCGGTGGACAGGCGTACTTGCCGGCGACCATGCATGGATAGGTGCCTGTCGGTCGTGCCATCGCCTTCTCGACCGTCACTCTGTGCTGCCAGTTGTCGCCAAAATCGTAGGTGTACGTCAGGGCATCACCGATGCGGCAGACATCGCACAATCGCAGTTCGCTGTTCGCTGTTGATCGCGCCGCCGTACCCGCGCCCATCCTGGTACGAGAACAGGTGCATCAACTCCCAGCCCATAGCGCCTTGGATGAAGTAGTGCAATTGCGCGAGTTTCGCATCCGAATGGGTATCGAAACGACGCCACACGGCCGGCGCTACGCCAAGCAGTTCGACCTTGAGACGCCACACGGGTGTAGGGTTGCGCATCGTCATGGATTCCTCACCCTTCCCACGGATTGATGACGGTTACGCCGGCCGCTTCGTAAGGGGCCGTGTCGCGTGACGCCACAATGAAACCCCGCGAGGCAGCAATCGCTGCGATGTAGCCGTCGGGTGTCGGAAATCCTCGCCCTCCGATCTTTGCCGTCACGGCCAATTCGGCATAACGCCGCGCTGCATCGATGTCGAATGGCAACACCCGATCCCTAAACAGGCCCATGAGGCCATCAAGGGCCTGTTCCAGCATGTCCTTGCGCTTACCGGCAGGAAGCGCAGCGATGCCAAATAGCAGTTCGGCCAGCGTCACGCTGGACAGGTACAGTGTTTCAGCGGCTTGATCGTTCAACCAGGTCCGCACGGATGGGTGCGGCTCGGGCTTCATCGCCTCGGAAACGACGTTGGTATCGAGAACGATCATTCAAGCCTCGGCGGGACGGCCGGCGTCTTGTCTCTTACCCGATCGAAGACCTCGAAGTCCTCATTCGTCAGGCCAATCTTGCGACCCAAAGCCGCCAAGGCTTCGCCTAGGCGAACGCGCGTCTCTGGCTTGACTGCGGTCGCCAGAATCTCGCGGACCTCGGCCTCGGTGCTGTGCCCATGTTGAGCGGCCCGCATGCGCAATGCGCGGTGCACATCATCCGGCAGATTACGTACTGTCAGCATTGCCATAGCATTCGCCTTTTCGAAAATGCATTCGATGCATGCATTTTATTTATTTGAGTTCATTATTGCAAGGGCCGGACCCTGTCGCCAAACACATGTTTTGCGGCATCTTTGCAACAGCCTCTCGAATCGCTCGTTCGGTGGCCCTAAATTTGTGCGGAAAACAGTGTCGCCATGCGCTATTGTACGGAAACCTAATCTTGATGGTTATCCGCTCATGTTAGTGGGCTACATGCGCGTGTCGTCCGATTCCGACCGCCAGAGCACAGACTTGCAGCGTGACGCCCTGCTCGCTGCCGGCGTCGATGCCCGGCACCTCTTCGAGGATCGTGCTTCCGGCGCGAAGGATGACCGGGCTGGCTTGGTGCGGGCGCTCGAATTCGTGTGCCCTGGCGACGTGCTGGTGGTGTGGAAGCTGGATAGGCTCGGCCGCTCACTATCGCACCTGCTCACCATCGTGACCTCGCTCAAGGAAAAGCAGGTGGCGTTCCGCTCGTTGACCGAAGGTATGGATACCACCACGGCATCGGGCGAGCTGCTGTTCCACGTATTCGGTGCGCTCGCGCAGTACGAACGCGCCTTGATCCGAGAGCGTGTCGTTGCCGGCTTGGACTCCGCCCGCAAACGTGGCCGGATCGGTGGCCGACCACAGGCAATCACTGGCGAGAAGCTGGATGCCATTATCGCCGCACTCGATGGTGGCATGTCCAAGGCGGCGGTGTGCCGCAACTTCGGCGTCAAGCGCACTACCTTGATCGAGACGTTGGCGCGGATCGGCTGGGCGGGCTCCGATGGAGCGTCGTCACGATGATCGCCAAGAGCGAACGATTGACGGTGCTGTCGGACGCCGAACAGGAAGCCCTGTACGGCTTGCCTGACTTTGATGATGCTCAACGGCTGGAATACTTGGCATTGACCGAATCCGAACTGGCACTCGCCAGTTGCCGCCCCGGCCTCCATGCCCAGGTCTATTGCGTCTTGCAGATCGGCTACTTCAAGGCCAAGCACGCCTTCTTCCGCTTCGACTGGACTGAGGTCGAGGACGATTGCGCCTTCGTGCTGAGCCGCTACTTCCACGGCGAGGCGTTCGAGCATAAAGCGATCACCAAGCACGAGCACTACGCCCAGCGCGAGCGCTTGGCCGAGTTGTTCGGCTATCGGCCGTGGGCGGCCGACTTCCTGCCGCAACTCGCGCAGCAGGCCGTGCAAATCGTCCGCCGCGACGTGACACCGGGATTCGTCGTCGCCGAGTTGATCGGCTGGCTCAACGAGCACAAGATCATCCGGCCCGGCTACACCACCCTGCAAGAATTGGTCAGTGAAGCCCTGTCCGCCGAACGTCGACGCTTGAACAGCCTGCTGGCAGAAGTGTTGGACGAATCGGCCAAGGCCGCGCTGGCCCAGTTACTGGTGCGTGAGGACACCCTGTCGCAACTGGCGGCACTCCAGCAGGACGCCAAGGATTTTGGCTGGCGTCAGATGGCCCGAGAGCGCGAGAAGCGCGCCACGCTGGAACCGCTGCACAGGATCACCAAGGCGTTGCTGCCAAAGCTCGGCGTCTCGCAGCAGAACCTACTGTATTACGCGAGCCTGGCCAACTTCTATACCGTCCACGACCTGCGCAACCTCAAGGGGGATCAGGCCCGGCTCTACCTACTGTGTTATGCCTGGGTGCGCTACCGGCAGCTTACCGACAACCTGGTCGATGCCATGGCCTACCACATGAAGCAATTGGAGGATGAAAGCCGCGCGGCGGCAAAGCAGTCCTTCATCGCCGAGCAGGTACGCCGCCAGCAGGACACGCCGCAGGTCGGCCGCCTGCTGTCACTTTACGTGGACCATAGCGTCGCCGATCCAACGCCGTTCGGCGAGGTACGTCAACGCGCCTACAAGATCATGCCCCGCGACACGCTGCAAACCACCGCGCAGCGCATGAGCGTAAAGCCGATGAGCAAGTTGGCGATGCACTGGCAGGCGGCGGACGGCCTGGCTGAGCGCATACGCCGCCATCTGCGACCGTTGTACGTCACGCTCGATTTCGCGGGCACCCACCCGGACAGCCCGTGGCTGGCAGCGTTAGCTTGGTCCAAGAGTGTGTTTGCCAAGCAGCAGCGGCTGTCGCAACGGCCGCTGGCAGAATGCCCGGACGCTACGCTGCCGAAACGGCTTCGTCCGTATCTGCTGACCTTCGATGCAGACGGTAAGCCGACCGGCTTGCACGCCGACCGCTACGAATTCTGGCTCTATCGACAGATCAGGAAGCGCTTTCAGTCAGGTGAATTGTTTCTCGATGACAGCCTGCAACACCGCCACTTCTCCGACGAGTTGGTCTCGCTGGACGAGAAGGCCGACGTGCTCGTGCAAATGGACATCCCCTTCCTGCGGAAACCGGTCGATGTTCAGTTCAATGCGCTGGCAACTGAACTGCGCACGCAGTGGCTGGCGTTCAATCGCGAGCTGAAACAGGGCAAGCTGACCCACCTGGAATACGACAAGGACACGCAGGCGCTGATCTGGCGCAAGCCCAAGGGCGAGAACCACAAGGCACGCGAAAAAGCGTTCTACGAGCAACTGCCATTCTGCGATGTCGCCGACGTGTTCCGCTTCGTCAACGACCAGTGCCAGTTCCTGTCGGCGCTGACGCCTTTGCAGCCGCGCTATGCGAAGAAGGTGGCCGACGCCGACAGCCTGATGGCGGTCATCGTCGCCCAGGCCATGAATCACGGCAACCAGGTCATGGCGCGCACCAGCGACATCCCGTATCACGTGCTGGAGAGCACCTATCAGCAGTACCTGCGCCAGGCCACGTTGCACGCCGCCAACGACTGCATCAGCAACGCCATCGCTGCGCTGCCGATCTTTCCGTACTACTCGTTCGACCTCGACGTACTGTACGGTGCCGTCGATGGTCAGAAATTCGGTGTCGAACGGCCGACCGTGAAGGCGCGCTACTCGCGCAAATACTTCGGCCGCGGCAAGGGTGTCGTCGCCTATACGCTGCTGTGTAACCACGTGCCGCTCAACGGCTACCTGATCGGTGCACACGAATACGAAGGCCACCACGTGTTCGACATCTGGTATCGCAACACATCGGGCATCGTGCCGACCGCGATCACTGGCGACATGCACAGCATCAACAAGGCCAACTTCGCCATCCTTCACTGGTTCGGCCTGCGCTTCGAGCCGCGCTTCACCGACCTTGACGACCAGTTGCAGGCATTGTATTCCGCCGACGATCCGGCGCTGTACGAAAAATGCCTGATCCGACCGGTCGGGCAAATCGACCAGCAACTCATCGTCCGCGAAAAGGCGAACATCGACCGGATCGTCGCCACGCTCGGGCTGAAGGAGATGACGCAGGGCACGCTGATCCGCAAGCTGTGCACCTACACTGCGCCAAACCCGACCCGGCGTGCGGTCTTCGAGTTCGACAAACTCATCCGCAGCATCTACACGCTGTGTTACCTGCGCGATCCGCAACTGGAACGGAACGTTCACCGCTCACAGAACCGCATAGAGTCCTACCACCAGCTACGTTCGACGATTGCTCAGGTCGGTGGCAAGAAGGAATTGACCGGACGCACCGACATCGAGATCGAAATCAGCAACCAGTGTGCGCGGCTGATCGCCAACGCGGTTATCTACTACAACTCGGCCATCCTGTCGCGGCTACTGACGAAGTACGAGGACAGTGGTAACGCCAAGGCGCTGGGACTCATCACCCAGATGTCGCCGGCAGCCTGGCGGCACATCCTGCTCAACGGGCATTACACCTTCCAGAGCGACGGCAAGATGATCGACCTGGATGCGCTTGTGGCAGAGCTTGAGCTGAGTTGACGGAAATTTCGGCGGTTCCGGCTTAGAACCCCTAATGCCACGGTCACGTTCAGCTTTCCACGCTTGGGAGCGGGATAGAGCCGAGGAAAGCGGGGGGGAATCTCTGTGTACGAGAACAAAGGTGCGCATCGCGTTCCTTTCGTTGGTCGGGGGTCAGGAACCCGGCGACGGTGTTGGCTCTGCCAGAAAACTGCTCCAGCAGTTGCATCACGTTTCGCCGAGGTTTCTTTTGACGCTATCAGCCTCGATCCAGATCAGAACCCGCTCATCGAGACTCGTGTCGGCAGCAGCCATGCGCCTCGCCAAGGACCTACCTATGCCGCGAGTTCCGTTGCAAATCGCGGCGACAGTCGAGTACGGGATACCCAAAGCAACGGCTGTTTTTGCCGCCCCCCCGTGGCGCTCTACGTACTCGTTCCAGTAAGTGCGAGGATTCACGCCGAAACTACCCTCTAAGTATATCTCAAAACTATACAAAACCATCAGCAGCTATGCAATCAATTTCTCTAGTCTCTAGTTTCAACCTATGAGCACTCTATCCGACAACCTCACCGCCCGCAGGGAACTGCTTGGGCTGAACATCCCCCAAGTACATGCTGCGCTTACGCTGCGCGGTGTGTGCGTGGCCGAATCTACCGTCTACAGCTGGTTCAATGGCAGTAGAGGGGTAGGGAAGATAAGCCACTTGAAAGCACTGTGCGAAGTGCTCCAAACGGACTTTAATAGCCTTACTGACGGCATACTCGGCAAGGCAGCAGGCTCTGTCGCCGCTGATATCGTGCGCGAGCTTGCTGGACTGAGCGAAGTTCAGCAACAAGCAATATTGAGCACCATCAAGGCGATGAAGGCGGCGTAAAGCGCTAGCTAGTAGCACTCAGCAACGCACCACACGAGTCAAGAGTTGACGGGCAACAATGAACGCAGAGTAAATTACTACACAATCCGAAGATTTTTATACAAAATGTGTCGCGCAACATTTGCCCATAAAGTATAGTCACTTCACAAAGAAAGATTGAACCGGCGCGCGACCCGCTCCGCCGTTTAGGGCGGGGAGGATAGTCAGGTCAGGTCAGGTCAGGTCAGGCCTGCGCCTTGCCCTACAGCCTACCGGGGGCCATACTGCTGCGAATTTTAACAAACGCGGTGGCCGCTCGCATAGCGAGCCGGACGCCGAAAACGAAAAAACCGCCCCTGGCAGGGCGGCTTTTTCATCACTGGGCTGGCGTGAACACCAGTCAATGGGGACTAACGATACCCCCATCCTAATCCCGCCGGCGAAGCCGTGCAAGAGGGAAAAGGATGCAAAGGCCGAAACGCCGACCACCTTGCCCCGCTGCCGTTCATCGGCGCGGGACATGCCAGCAGTAGACACAGGCCCCCACGCTCAAGGCCCCGAACCGATCGCTCCCAGCGGCCGGCCGCACAAGCGTGTGCACTGGCGTCAGCCCAAGCCGCTGGCCGGCAAGAAGTGCCGGCCGGGCGTGTTGGATGCCACTCGCAACGGGCTTGTGCTCGCCCTGGAAGAACGGAAAGGGGCGTGGAAGCGGATTCGCCACAACGTCATCGTGGCCGGCTATGCCCTGGACAAGGTGCTGACGCGGGTGCGCGGACTGCGCAAGGACGGGGCCGACTCGTTGCTGGCCATGGCCGTGGCGCTGCTCTACCTGGCCGATGTGCGCACCGGCTTTGTGGGCAAGCCCCGCCAGGGCGGCGGCCCCTGGCAGCGCTACACGCTGCCCGACCTCGCCCAGCTCGCCTATGGCGGACAGAGCGACGCCGAGCAGCGGCGCGCACGGCGTTCGCTCGACATGATGGTGAGCCTTGGCTGGGCATTCCCCACCAAACAGGTGCGCCGGCACACCAAAGACGCCGAGGGCGGCGACCTGTGGTGCAGCGAGGCGGGCGTGCGCCGGCTCAACTTCCAGCGGCTGTGCGACATGGTGGGCACCAGCAGGTTGCTCAAGCGCGATCGCAAGCACGCCGACCAGGCGCGCGGCACAGGCGCTGCGTCCTTCACGCAGGCGCAAGCACGCCGTCAGCCGGCCCAGGAGTCGCGCGCCACGCCGCGCAGGCGCGATACCCGCCCTGCGGCGCACCGCGCCACGGGCGACCCGCCAGGCGACTCACAGAGCGCCGTGAGGCACATTTCCGACATCCTCGCCCTGTTCAACTAGCCGTCGCCGGCAGGCTCGCCCCTACCCGATGCCGCAAAAACAAGCGTCCACGCCGGCAAATCTGCCGCGAAAAGGCGAGCCGCACCGCCTGCGGCGATCTCAATCACCGAGCCGAACCCCTCAACGCCATGCCGCGCGCCAAGTTATCCACCGTGGTGGGGATAAGCCTGTGGAGAAATAGCGTTATTTGTCCTGTTCAATTGGCAGGCCATCCAGTCAACCTTTGGTTGAAAGCACAGTCAGTAGAAAATCAACAGCAGATCGGCGTCGCCGCCGCTACGCGACGCCTACAACGTTAAAAGCTCGATAGAGGGGCTGCGCCCCTCCCACCGCCACTGCGCATCAGCCACATCGGGAAACCAAACACAACGAGAGCGCAGTGGCGGCGGTTACCTCCCGCAAAGAGCAACAGCAGGTCAGCAGGAGTGATTACTCGGACTTCGAGGCAGGCCATGACCCTGGAACGGCGGCCGGCTTCGGGTGGTCTGCGCTTAAGAGCGGTCGCCGTGCGCTACGCGCACAAAAGAGCCGATAGCAAGATCAAGGCGGACAAGAAGCTGCTGGCAGGCAGTGTGCCGGCACGGAGCCAGCTCTCCGCATCGCGCAATTTTCATAGCTGAGAGATCAGGGCTAATCAGGTCCCCTTTTCCCGACAAGAACACAGACGCTTCCTGCTTCGAATGCGCCCGCGCCGGGCGTTCTCGCATGCGAGAAATAAATGTTGACGGTGTGTTTACTGTACACTATACTAACAACACAATATCAAACCACTACTTCCAATGTACAACCCGATTTGGTGAGGCTGATTACCCATGCAAGCAAATCACGCACTTAACAAGCTGGTGGAAGCTCTCATGCTGACCCTGACGGTTGGCAATCAGAAAGGAGGTGTCGGCAAAAGCACGTTCAGCGTGCACCTTGCGTTTCGCGCGGCCGAACGCGGCTACCGTGTTCTGCTGGCAGACATTGACGAGGGCGACATTTCCGAGGTGTTCGCAGAAATCGAGGAAGGCGACGACACCGACTACCTGAAAGCGAGCCACCTGTTCACAGGAGAGGTCAACGGTCGCCGGCCGCGACAAGTGCATGAGCACATCGCACTAATCGAGGCTGACGTCGATGTGCTCGACGTGGACGATATGCCGCTCGAAGTCATCGAGCAGCCGCGCGTCTCCCTTGCCGAGCTGGCAGGCGATTACGACCTTTGCATCATCGACACCCCGCCGAATTTGCAGCGCCGCATGCTTGGCGCGCTCGCCGCATCGGATGCCGTCGTGTCGCCGTTCAATATCTCGCCGTTCTCGTTTGCGCGCATGCCGAAGTTGCAGGCCACGATTGCCGGCGTGAAATCGCAATACAACCCGGAACTGCGCCATCTAGGCTTTCTGCCGAACATGGTCAACAGCAAGTCGGTGAACGAGGTCGAAGCGCTGCCGGAGCTGCGCGAAGCCTACGGCGAGCTGATCTTTGATGAGGCGATCATTGCCCGCGCTTGCGTGGCGACTGCGCTGGCCCAAGGGCGCGCGGTGTGGCACCACGCGCGCAGCGGCAACCAGCGAGCAGCAGCGAAGGAAATGCGGCAGGCGTGCGATGCAGTCTTGGCCCGCCTCGGCCTGAACTAAGGGAGTCCCGACCATGAGTGCATTCGGAAACAAGATCAGCAAGCTGTCGCAAATCCAGAAGCAGGGCGCGGCAGCCGCTTTGCCGGGCGAGCGCATCGAGGAGATCGACCCGGAGCTGGTCGATTGCGAGAAGCAGATTCGGAGCAAGGACAACCCCGGCTTCACGGTTGAGTCGTTGACCGAACTCGGCAACGACATGAAGCGCGACGGCCAGCACGAGCCGGCCGTGCTGCGCAAGAACCCGAAGAAGGCCGGCCGTTATCTGATGGTTGCAGGCGAGCGCCGTTGGCGTGGTTGCAAGATCGCAGGCATCAAGCTTAAAGCCGTGGTGCGCGACATGGACGACGAGCAGGCGCGTCGAGTGCAGCGCGCCGAGAACATCCAGCGCGAGAACCTGACGCAGCTCGAAATCGCGGTTGCGCTGCGCGATGACAAGCAACGCCTTGGCACCTTGGAAAAGGTCGCGGCCGAGTGGAACAAGGGCATCAATTGGGTATCCGAGCGCATCAAGTTTCTTGAGGTGGTGGAGGCGGACGGCCACGCGAGCCAAGCCGTCGCGGCAGGCGTGACGGCCGACATTACGGCCGTCAATGACCTGTACCGACTTGAGAGGGCCGACCCGGACGCAGCCAAGGCCGTGATCGAGCAGGCCAAGGCAGACCCGAACACCAACGTGCGCAAAGCAGTGCGCGACAAGCTGCAAGACGCGAAGCCAGCCGCCAAGGAGAAGGGCGGCAAGGCGGGTTCTCGCATGCGAGAACCCGAGCCTGCCGCGCCGGAAGTAGACCCGCGCCAACAAGGCATTTTCGACCACGAGAAGCCCGTCACGCCCGCGCCGGCGCAGCTTGACCCGGAAGCGGCGCAGCTCGTGGCGTTCGCGGCCACGCAGGCGGAAACGCTCTGCGCGGAGGTCAGCGCCCTTTCCAAGATGCTGCAACAGCGCCCGGATGTGGTTAGCGCGCTAGGCGATGCACTGCAAAGCATCGTGCATGCACAGACAGAGCTGCACCGCACGCGCCATGCGCTCGCCGTACTGGCAAAGCCCGAGTGAACAACTCCACGGCGGCCTACGAAGGTCGCCGTGTACTGATCGAGGTTATTTATGCAGTTCCAGACACTTGCCAACTTTCGTCTCACCGAGGACGAGTTCGAGCAAATCGCCAGCAAGAAAAAAATGATGGAACGCAGTCTGCAAGTCGCGCGTGAAATCGTAGTCGAAGGGCGTGGCGTGACGGAAGCTGCTGAACAGGCCGGCATGAGCAAGCAACAAGCGCTTGAGATCAAAAAGAGGATCTACGCCGTGTATTTGGAGAACCTTATTGTGCCGCCCGATTGGGTGAAGGCGCCGGTGTGTGCGCCTCAGGACATGCTGGATCGGTTCTTGGCCGAGGTCGAACAGGAACGCATCAAATACTTTGCACAAAAGGGCTAGGTCGAAGCAGCACGCAAGCGCATCGAACACGATGGTGACTATAGCGACGGCTGGAATGACCAACAATGCTACGGCGACATGGGCCTCTACGAAGGCCGGCCGAGAGCCTACTACGAAGGCGCAACCTATGAACCGACCTGCACTCACATTGATTGAGATTCACGACACGGACGACGATCACGAGGTTGGCGGCCAAGACCTGCCGTATCTCGTAACAGCTCGCTACGAGGGCGACTATCAGGCCGCAAGCGACCTGATCCACGCAGATAAGGCACTCGGTGCGTTCAACGTCCAGCCCGCCGAGGAACGCTGTGCGCTCCCCGGCCACGTCGAGTTTTGCACCTTCGAGCACCGCGCGATCTACCGATTCTTCGGTATACCGCGCCCTCTCACGCCGGAGCAGGAGCTTGCGCGGCGCTACTGGCAAAGCACCTACGCACGCACGGTCGGCGAGCTACGCGGAGCGCTCGCCGAACTGCCCGACGACTTCCCGCTGATCCACACCGGCTACGACAAGCGCCGCGAGTCACGCAACCGGCTCGGCGTTCACGTCACGACGAACACATGGGACTGGACGACGCCCTCGCACGCGAGCTACGGCCGTCATGGTGGATGGGCCATGCGGATCGGCACGTTCGACCCTGACGCTTGGCAGCAGATCGAGCGCGGCACGTGGACGGACAAGCGGTATGACGACATTCACCAAGGAGATTGAACGCAGGGACACGAATTCGGATTTGAATGTTTTCGAGGAGCATAACAGTGACGACGACTCTTTCCCCCATCGCAGAAACGGCTCGCCTGGAAGCGGCCACAGAAACGCTAGCCGAGTACATCGGCTACCTGAACAGCGAGATCGACGCCGAGCAGGACAAGGCCGAACCGAACGCGGGTCGCATCGAGGCGCTAGAGCACGAGCTGGATATCGTGGTTGACGAGCGCCGCGCCATGACGCCCGATAATCTCGGCCTGATTAACCGGGCCTTGTATGTCTACGCACCCCTGCTCAAACCGATGCACGGGTGACGTGTCATGGATGACAACCGCTTCCAACTGAGTCCGCGTAAGCACGCGACCATCTACGAGAAGATCGAGCGGCATCAATTCAAGGACACCGCGCCGACCGACCAACCGCAGGCCATCATCTTGGGCGGCCAGCCCGGCGCTGGCAAAAGCGGCTTGCTCGAAGCCAGCAAGCAGGGCTTTGCAGATCGCAACGTCGTCACGATCAACGGCGACGAACTGCGCTACTACCATCCGCAATACCTTGCCATCCAGAAGGCCGACGAGCGCCACTTTGCCGAGCTGACCGACCCGCACGCCCGACCGTGGACCAAGCAGCTATTCGACCGCACCATCGAGACACGCCGCAACGTCGTGTTCGAGGGAACGATGCGCTGTCCGGCCCGATTACCGACACGATGCGACGCCTCAAGGCAGCCGGGTATTACGTCGTCGCCCGCGTGATCGCGGCCAACGAGCGCGACAGCATGGCAGGCATCCACCGCCGCTATGAGGAACAGAAGGCGGCCAAGGGCTTCGGGCGCTGGTCGAACGTGCAGGCCCACGACGACGCCTACAAGGGGATGCCGGCGACGCTCGAATACATCGAGCGCCACAAACTGGCTGATCGCGTGCAGGTCTACGACCGCAAGGGCAACGTGCTGTACGACAACGAGTTGCACGGCAACGAATGGAAGCGGCAGCCGGTAGCGAGAGCTGCCATCGAGGCCGAGCGCGAGCGCCCGCCCACGCCCGAAGAACGCCGGCAACACGAGGCTGAATGGACAACGATCCTTGCGATGATGGCCGCACGCCGAGCCGATGAACGCGAGATCGAGCGCGTGCGTGACGTAGCGCGCCAATACGGCGGACAGCAATACCCGGAGCATAAGCCGGCCGAGTACGAGCGTCAGGACTATGGCCGGCAACACCCCGAGCTGCGCGCACCCGAGACCGGCAAAACCTACGAAGGCCCGATTGTCTCGGCCGACGACAAGTACGTCATCCAGTCAGTCCGAGAGGCCGGCCGCGAGCTGCACATCCAGCACGAACGACTTGTACTGAACAGCGACCGCCGCGAGCTGCTGAACACCGGCGTGAACGTCGAGATTCGCTACCCGTACAACCGGGTCGGCATCGTGAAGGAATGGGGAGAAAAGGCGATTCAAGGGCCGGCAAGGGCATCGAACCCAGAGATTTTGGCAAGAGATAGATGCAAGCGGCGAGGTTGAAGGAGCCGCCCTACACCTTGCCTAACCCGGTGCGAACTTGTACAAGAAACAGACCATGTGACACATCAGTAGGGGGGCACAAACCGCCGGAATTTCCGTCGGCTACTGGCGCCGCCGCTCTGGGCGTTGGGAGTCGGTACGGATGCATTGCAGGTCTTACCCTAACCGGTAAGTGATACACAGAGGCGCCGGGCAACCGGCGCCTTTTTTGCCTGTTGCGCACCGTTGCAGCCTCCGCCGACCCCACCCCACCGGATGTCCGCCGCACCGCGTCGACCGCCAGTCGGAAACGGGCTGCAATCAGTTTTCGGTAATAAGAATAGTGATATTATTCATATTATCAACTAAAACCGTCGGAACTGCACATGGGATTCGGGGAGCAATGGAACAGGGAAGTCAGTTAAGCAGGTTCGATATCAATGAAACATCGGAGCACTGGCTGCACAGCAATGCTTGTATTTGCGCCCGCTGCCACACGGGCACGGGTCATTTCGCCCGACTTTGGGCACCTGCCTACGTAGTGGCACCTGTGTGGCCGACTGGCGGCGTAGTGCGAAATAGCGATAGATGCGGGTCAGCTCAGCAATCATTGTCTGAAGCAGTTCATCGCGTTTGTCCGGCGCAATCTCTGGCGGGCGCATGGCGGGATCAGGGTCATGTTCATAGGTCAAAATCATAATTGGCAGCATTGACCCGCCAAACTCGTCGCTGTCGATTAGCCCTTGCCAACTATTGGGCCGTAATTGAATGCCGCGCATGAAACCACGTGCCCAGTCGTTGCCGTGTACGACCCCATCCGCATCTTCGAGTAGCACGGGAAGGTAGACATCGTCTTTCTCCAGAGTGCGTAACAGTTCTGATGCAATCGTGTTCCAGTGCCGCATGACCAAGCCAAAAATCTCCGCGGCTTGGTCATTGCTGTCGAAGCGAGGAAGTCTCCCAATCGGTCAAGCTCGGCGTCGCTCAACGAGCGTTGCGTCAGTTGGTTCTGCATAAACTTCTCCGAGTCTTTCAGGCGTGCGCATGCGCACCGGCCGAAGAAGAAGTACTTCGCGAAGCCGTTGTAGGCCTCCACCTTGTTGAGGGTCGGCAGGGATTCGTGTAAAAAAAAAAACAGCCAAAAGTGAGCTAACTTGCTGTCAGAAAAGAAATTTTCACAAATCCCTGCCGGCCTTCATACGGGTCCTGGATTGCCTCCACGTCTG
>NZ_JAGHWR010000085.1:0-17632 GCF_017746155.1 Xanthomonas sp. D-36-1 | reverse complement strand
GAACGCCCCGAGAATGCGCTGGAAACAGCGAAAAACCGAAGGTGTGAGCGTAGTCAGCGCTACCGATGCGGGTCGACGCATCCTCTGGCCGCATTGATCAGACCATCCTTAACGGTCCGGCCCTCTACCAGAACCCGCATGCCCTTCTGATACAAATCCTTCCAGTGCTCGGCATCGCGGTGCCAGAGCTCTACCGGAGCCCAGAAGCCGCCACGGTCCTCGAACGTGCCGTCTTTCTTAGGCACCGGGTTATCGAAATAAATGTTCAGCCGTAACAGCCGGTTCGGCTCATCGTTGCCATTTGGAAACTCGCGAAACTCTGGGATCGATCCGATATTGCCTTCGCCAGAGAAATGAGTGCTCATGGTGCTATCTCCGTGGTGGTGAAAAAACCCGCTTGGCACAGCGTTGGGGCAGGGAATAAATGGATAAGTCAGGCCTGGGGCGGCATCCCGGAACGAGCAGTTCCTTTGGCGCCCGCGACTCGGTGCAGGAAGGTGGACTCGGCCTGACTCATCTTGTTGGCGCACTCCAGAGCCTGACGACCTATGGTGTGCATCAGGCTGATCTGCATGTTCAGTACGAGGCGTTGCTGTTCGATGGCATACAAATCGGCTAGCAGGCTTGCCGGCGTGGCATCACTGAGAACCAGGTCTTGCCATAGAGCAGCCCCCATCGCGGAGCGGTCTGGCCTGCGCCAGCGCAGAAAGGTCGTGCCTGCGCCAGTCTTCTGCTGGGCCAGTTCCACCGGCAACAGATGAAAGGGATGTCCGGCTGCCTGTTGCAGCACGCGTCGTTGTGCCAGGACGATCAACTGATCCCTTTGCGCCACGCATTGGCTGGCCCACACATCGAGAGCCCCTTTACCTTTAAAAGGCTTTAAAAGGCCTTTTAGATAGGGAGCCTGTTCCAGCCGGATGAAGTCAGTCTGTTCCAAGGGATGGAAGCGCGTGGGTTGATACAGATGCTGGTCGATCATTCTGGCTCATCCTCGTCGGCCACGACTGACTCTGGCGACACCGGCGCATCGTCGGTCGCTTCGGTGACAGTCGCAGAGGTACTTGATGTTGCACGCGATTGCAGGCCGCGGCGAATGATCGGGGGAGCGAAACGCGAGCGTCGTACGCCTTCCAACACGTCCTGCGGCAGCTCTCCGTACTTCTCCAACGCAGTGCGAGCCGCCGCATTCTTGGCAGCGAAATCGTCTCGCGTGGTGCCGCTGAAACGGTATTGTTGAGCCAGTGAGAAAAGACTGCGCAGCGCGTGAGCGCCTTCGTTGAGCCAGCGTTCCAATGTGCTGCGGTCTATCAGCGCGGTGTGATGCGCCAAGATGAGCTTGCGAGCAATGTCGTCGTAGTCAGCCAGCAGGTAAACCGCCGCGAACCCCAACTGGGCGTTGACGAACAAGGGCAGTTTGACGGGTTGGACGTTGAGGTTTTCGCCAAGACTGAGCGCCGTAGGTACGCCAGCTAAAGACTGGTCAACCTGTTCGCGCAGGTTTTGCAATGTGGCTTTGGTCTGCTCCAGCTTCTCTTCAATGCGTAACATCCACCAGTCCGAGTAGGGATCGTCCTGTTCAGCACCGCGCTTCATCTTGTTCATGACAGATACGTAGCCGTTCAAGCCGACGATAGCCGCCCGTCCTTCTGAAGCTGCGCGACCATGCCAGATGCGTGCAGCGTGATGCGTGTGCAGCGTTAGCGACATCGCGCTGCGTAGGGTGCCAAGATTCAGCTGCAGTGATTCAGTAGCCATAGTGAAGACTCGCTGTAGATAACGAGCCATCAGCTTTCCCGCGTTGATGAGGGGCGTCAGTCAACAAACGGAACTCACCGCCCTCCCAGTTCGCGCGCACCACTGCATGTAGCTATCCCCAGGGGATAGCTACATGCGCCATTCAAGCTGCGCTGATCTTGAGCTGCCTGAGGTAGGCTGTTGCTTCTACGGGTATTTGCAGGGGGAAATGGATGAAAAGCAGTGTTGAGCTGGTAGTCAACGGTATGCAGGTGGCACACGTAGATGCGTTGCTGGATTTGCTCGAACGCGCGGAGCACCTGGATTGCATGGTCGCATTCGCTAAATCGTCTGCCTTGAAGTCCCTGCTAAAGCCGCTGACGAAGGCACTAGAGCGGGGGATGACGGCAAGGTTTGCAGTCGGACTGAGCTTTCATCTGACCGAGCCAGCAATGCTGCGCAAGCTCATGGCACTGAGGAAGGAGCACCAGTTGGCGTTGTATTTGAGTGATACCAAAGCGACGTTCCATCCAAAGATCTATGCCTTCAGTGATTCCGTCAGATCAACAGTGCTAGTTGGATCAGCCAACCTGACGTCTGGCGGTCTGGCTGACAACTATGAAGCTTCGGTACTAGTCACTGACCCAGATGGTTCGCTAGCGAAAAAGGTTGCAGCGCACTTCGACGAATTGATCAGCGAAGAGTCTATCGTCGCGGCGACCAAGAAGAGAATTGATGACTACGCCCAGCAGTTCACTGTCCAGGAAGCATGGCGCAAGATGGCGCAGAAGCGTGCTGAAAGAATCAGTCGTGAGGGTACACAGGATCTTAGCGTTCTGGCGTACCAGTTGGACGAGATGAAACGCAACAAATCGAGCAGTGGTTTCGCCGCACAGCAAACAGCCAGAAAAGAAAATCTCATGAGAGCCAGGCAGCAGATCAAGGATATGGCTACGCTGCGTCGTCCTTCGGCAAGCTCATTTTTACCTGCATACAATCAGCTCATTGATCAGTTCCACTCAGGAGGTCTGCATAGGCAGAACACTCGAATGGCCGAGCAATCTGCAAGATTCATAGCCGCATTGGCTGATATCGTCAGCCGGAGCAGACTCTCGCATGAGACAGCCTTCGAAGTACTCCATCACCACTTCAATGGCATAACAGGTGCAGGTATCAACCTGCTGACCGAGGTGCTGCATACGCTGGACAACAAGCGCTACGCAGTGATGAATCAGAACGCCGTTTCGGGTCTTGCGGCAGCAGGTATCACTGGGTACCCGCTTCATCCCAGCAAGGGGAATGTGAATGGTCAGCTCTACGCAATGTACTGCCAGCATGCTCAGGATGTTCAACAGCAACTTGGTTTGACCAACCTGTCTGAACTCGACGCATTGTTCAACTACCTCTATTGGCAGCAAGATGAGGACGAAGAAGAGCAAACGTAGAAGACTGCATGCCCGAAGCTATCCCCTGGGGATAGCTCCACTGAAGTCCAAGGGACATCTCAGCGTCTCCCCCAGGAAGGTCAACTGCAGCGCAACATCTCTCGTAATCGTGCGATATGTTCTTGGGCTACTTCAGGTGCCGCGACTTTAGGTGGTTCCGTCGGCGCAGTGGCTGGCTGCGTCGCCTTCGGTTGGTTTTGGCCAGCCCAAGCATTGAACTCTCCGCGAATAGCTCTCTGAATTATGCCGAACAGATAGCCAGCGGGGTTCCGGATGGAACTGGCCCTGCAACGTGCCTCCCATTCGTCTAGCACAGCTTGCCTCACTGACGGGTCAACCTGCTGCAAGGCCACCGCCGCCCCTGTTTGCTGCTCTTCCTTGAGAAGAGTGAAACGTTTGGGCAGTTGCAACCCGTTCAACACATGGGGCCCCGTAGTAGTACGTATTTTTTTATTACTTTCTTTACGTACTGTACGGCCCTCATTCGGATTCCGAAGAGCACCATCTGGCGTAGGTTCCAGCCCTGCTTCGGATTCCGAAGAATGCGGATCGAGATTCCGAAGAAGGGCTGGCTCACCTTCTTCGGATTCGTTGAACGTGCCTGCTTGTGGATAACTGTCAGGGTGGAGGCCCGCCTCGGTCAGACGAGTCGTCATCACCTGCAGGCGTGAGGGCAACGTTCGTCCGGTAAGCAGCGGGTCTTCAGCGATCTCTTTCAGAGTTTGTATGCCCACTACTTGCACGGCCTTGGCAGCATGGCCTAGCGCCTGACTAACCAATCCCAGGTAGTCCGGGTCCAATTGCATCGCCTCAAACGGTGTCAGCGGCTCATCGTGCAGCACGTAGAGATTGCCCAAAATGCGTCCGCTTTTCGGGTCGCGCCTTCTGCGGACAAGACTCAGCCACCGGCTAAGACGGAGCAAAGTGAGCGCTCGGGCAACAGTTTCGTGCGAGGCTTGGGCACTGCCGGGCATGGAGCCCAACCAGGGGCGTAGCTGGTCATAGGTGGGGAATGCGGTAAGGCCGTCATCGTTGAGCAATAACCGGAACACCTGCCACGCGTTGCGCTCCAACGGTGTCAATCGTCGATCAAGGAAAAGTGCACGGGGAACGCTCTCGTGTCGGTTGCCGCTATACAAAAATCCGTCGCTTGGTGTCGGCGAGGGGGACGCGATGGTCTTTGGGGTGGACGTTGCAGTAAGAGTGTTCAGCGCTTTATCGAACAGATCCGACAACGCTATTGGACCGCGGCCTCGGCGTGGATCATCCACTGCCATGACCTAAACCAGTCCCTGGTCGATCCAGGAATTGATCGTGGACCAAACCACAGACAGTGGTAGCGCCATGCTTTCGGACAGATCCATTGCGATGTGCAAAACCGATGCATCATCGTCCATAGAAGGGTTTTGCTGGGTGGTGAGAACTTTCCATCTACGCCACAGCTCCGTATCCTGAGACTCATCCAGTACCGGGTGACGTCCTTTGCGTTTGGGCATGCCCAAAATTTCGCGGCGCAGCGCTACTTCCTGGTGAGTCAAACCATAGAATCGGCTGACCATCTCTGTGCTGGCTCCCAATCGCAGCATGCGATCGACTGTCGCAATCTCCTTCTCAACATCCTGCGCTTGCATCAGCAGCCGACGCAGAACATCTCGATTGACGGTGACAGAACACCATGAGACGGACGCATTGAGCAGCACACTGACCTGAGATGGGTGCTTGAGAGCATCGAGCTCATCATCCCCAAATCCCATGGCTTTGCATCGGCGCAGTTGACCGTTGCGTAGATCATGTAGTGCCTGCGCAATCACTGCTTGGTTGAGTGGATGCGGTGACGACATGGATAGGCTACCTCACTCAGATCCGTGACCAGTGCTACCGATTTCAATGTCCAGCAGACGCCGAGCCAACCTTAGGAGCCGGAACAGCTTGACCAACGCCGTGTCACTCAGTCGTTTTGCAGGATCACCTGCACCATGCAGCAGCCTGGGCAAGACACCGCCAAATCGGTCCATTTCGACAATCGAACCTTGGCCACTTAGCGCGGCCAAAAGCATCACCACATCGCCGCCGACGTCGGATGTCCCTTTCAGCTCAGGTTTGCACTTGAACCCAATGCCGTCGTTGCAGGGAACGATGCAATCTGCAAGCGACGCTGCCTCCGCAATTTCGCTAGCAAATTGTGCAATGTGCACCCGTAGCCGGTCTGGAATGTCGAGGCCTGGATCGATGTACCAGACGTCAGTAATGGGATAGAGCCCACCCGCCTGGACGGGAATTGCCTGTAGAACATTGCCTTCGAAGTCAGGAGGCACGGCATCCCCGAGTTCATTTGCAATCAGGCGTTGGATCGACTGCAACCGTTCGGTCGTCTGTGCAGGGGATACGATGTGCTCTTGCACGAGATCACCCACCTCCCGATCAGCCGACGCAGCAGGGACCGACGGTAGCTTGCTCGCAGCCGGGATGAGATCGGCCGGTATAGTTTTTTTTGCGGGTGCTGGGTTCTCTCGCGATGGCGATGGTGTGGTACGCAGACTCTCGACGTTGCCCTCCGGTGTTGTGACGGACGTGAGATTGGACTGGGGAGCCGAAGACGAGACAGGGTGGGGAGTGGAAATCGAACTGGCGGCTGGCTCGGTAACCAAAGCACGTTGACGGCTTTCGCTATCGTTGAGATCCAGGGTAAGCGTGTCATAGTCAACGCCTAACAGATCTGCCATCTGGCCCACCAGCTCGTCTTGAACGCGCTGTATGTTGAAGGCGTCAGGTTGTGCATCAAACTGTGCCAGAACATCCTGGAAGAACTCCCTGAAGTCCACAGTCAGAGTTCGGTCGGCCGAATACCGTTGCCAAATCCGCTCGCATGCCTTACGCAACACGGCAACGCGCTCGACCTGGTGTCGGCCCAGCCCGCCATAGAGCAAGGTGGGGATGGCAGGCAAGAGATGTTGGACAGCATCCTGCATTCGGCTGATATGTGACTGCTGGATGGGGTATCCGTCCGCTGATAGACGCCGGGCAAGTTCAGACTGGCTCAACGCACTTCCCTTCTCCTTCTCATAGAGTTCTCGTACTTTCTCGACTCCGAGGGCGCGTTCGATGAAGGTCAGACCGCCGCGCAGCTCGTTCTCAGCCAGGTGACCGGTCAGCGCTACAATCTCACCGCGCTCAGGCCAAGGACGGAAAAGGCAGGAAATACGATAGAAGCGTTCCTGTTTCGTCTCCGACCACAAGTCACGCAGGATGGCGAGACGGGTGTTACCGCCGCTGCGGATAATGAAGTGCTCCTCACCCGGCCGTCGTGTGATAGAGGGAGGCGCATCAAGCCCACGCTCACGAATAGACGCCTTGATCTCTTCATAAGCAGGGTTACGCTTCACGCGCGGGTCGTGCTCATAAGGACGCAACTGGTCCAATGTCACGACCATCGGCGTGTCGGCAATTGGGTCGCTAAGGGCCGAGGCGGACTCCCCGTTACGCTGGAATCCGGCGGCGAGTAACTTTCCGGCCATGTCTTGAGGCGTGATCTCAGCCATGACGTTTCCTCTCCACCGAAATCGCCACAGCGTCTTCCGCCTCACGTTCAGCTCGCCGGAGCTGAGCTCGCGCATTGAGGCTGGCGCGATGGTCACTTGCCGTCGAGCTGGTGTAGATCGGGGCGCAGCCCACTTTGGTGAACTTCAAGTGCCCGCCTTGTGTTCGCTGGATGTGCCATCCTTCGGCGAGAGCAAATTCGATCAGCGTTCTCAGACGCTTGTTGCCGCGGGCCAGTTCATGCACGTTCGCCATGGCGGGCTCCGGAGGAATCAGTGGGCTTGCCCTTCACCAACGCAAAGCGTTCACGCCAGTTCGGGAACAACTCACCGGCCAGTGACTGCATCGTCTCTAATGCTGCGGGGGCGACTCGGCCAGAGGGCTGGCGGTGTTCAATCCGGTGAACCGGCAGGCCCCGCGTTGAGGCGCGCGGGTAGGCTTCGATCGCCGGAACATCAGTATTCAGCACGTAGACGCCTGGATGTGCATCGAATACATCACGCAGGGCTTGTTGGATGAGTCGAGCGTTGGATGAGATCGGATGCACTCGGTTGATCAATAGATGTAGCGTTGGAGGCTCTATACCGAGGTGACGATAAGGAGCGATGTCCTCCAGCAGCTGTAACGTACCGCGACGCAGCTCACGCGCGGCCAGTATCTCTGGTGTAACCGGGGATAGGGCCATGTCCGAGGCAAGAACGGCCATCTCAAGGAGTACACTGCGAGCACCCTGCGTGTCGATCAATACGAGGTCGTAATCTGGCGCAAAGATAGGTAGCAGGTGGCGTAAGCGCAGACGCCCGTCAGGGGCATGCAGGAGCAAAGTATTTAGATCGCCTCGATCATCGTTAGACAGCACAAGATCCAGCCCTTGGATCACGGTCCGAGATATCAGTTGATCTGTGCGCTGTTCATTGAACGCTAGTAGCTCATAGATGCCACCTGCAGCCCTGTGCGTCAGCTCGAAGTACGACGACAAAGTGGGCTGGACATCCAAATCGAGCAGCAGTACGCGGATTCCCGCGTCAGCGGCCAAGCCACCTAGGTTCGCTGCGGTAGTCGTCTTACCGACGCCACCCTTCGTGGAAATAATGGATACGATCTGCATCGTTGCTCTCCCTAGACGTTACGTGGGAGAGCGGGTTGCTGCACCCGGTTATTTAGGCGTTCGCTGATCCAGAGGTCTACTTCTACGGAATCCCAGCCGACCGCACGAACGCCCAATCGCAGGGCTTGTGGGAATTCGCCCTTTTTCATCAATGCGTAGATGTGGGCACGCTTGAATCCCGATTTCGCTTCAACTTCGTCGAGCCGCAGAATGCGGCGCTCCCCCTGTGGCAGGGCAGGCACTTGCAACATCGTGGACACTCCTTAGCGCTCAGTGGCGTTCGTTGGTGTGCCCCTATTCAATACACATGGCTAGCAAAAGACATTGCAAATGCAGTTTTTGATCTTGCACATACAAGCTTGCAAGCTGATGGTTGGACTGCTAAACGCTCGCTACGTCTGCCACAAACGAAGTGCGGCCCCCCGGTGTCTCTGCACTTCGGATCTTGCGACGTGCTTGAGCAAACTTACCGTTCAGGGTTCGCTCCGTGATGCCCATCAAACCGCCGTGGTGAGCAACAAGAGAAGAAACAATGGCCTCTTGGGTTCTGAAGCTGGAGTACGGCTTGCCTGCTGGCGATCGAGAGAGCATCAAGTCCAACATGCCCCCTAGAATATTTTGATATGTAGATTCAGACCTATCTGTGATGGTGCAATGGCTGCAGATGCGGTTCTGTTTGCTATGACTCAGCAGGTCATCGTGCTGCTCCTGAAGCGCCTTGAGCTGGCGTTTGTAG
Organism: Xanthomonas sp. D-36-1; assembly: GCF_017746155.1. Taxonomy (NCBI): domain Bacteria; kingdom Pseudomonadati; phylum Pseudomonadota; class Gammaproteobacteria; order Lysobacterales; family Lysobacteraceae; genus Xanthomonas; species Xanthomonas sp. D-36-1. The sequence continues at coordinate 9,072 of NZ_JAGHWR010000085.1, read as the reverse complement.
TGTTGCAGCTCTGCTTTCATTGCCTGCCGCTCGACCAACAAGGCGTGGCCAGTTTCAAGCGTGATGGTTGGATGAGCCATGCGCTCGCTTCGGCTGAAGAGAAAAGCGGGCCTGTGTTCTGGGTAGTGATGTCGCATCCACTGCTTGAGATCAACATGTCGGATAGTCAACTCCGGTGAGTCCCAGACGTCTTCGTCCTCCACCGTAATGCCCTTGATGCCGTAAGGTAGTTCATAGTGGAAAATGGCATCGTAGAGACGCTCGGTATAAAGACGGAGCTCTGTCCAACGAGGGAAATCGAGTGTGTGCGGGAGACTCCTGGGCGATGTGATCAGGGTCAGAATCGCACGTTGATGCTTGAGTAAGCCCGCCCAGCGTATAGCTGCTTCAATCGGACGATAGAAAACCTTTGAAATGGGTACACCTTCGTGCATTGCTCCATCTCCTAAACGCAATTGCTGTATTCAAAATCCAAGGATGCCTTCCGCTAAGGTGGCGCAGGGCAGACATGCTAAGCGAGTCTTGGACCGCGTAAGCATTACTCCACGGCGCAGCACCAGCGATGATTTTGATATATGCGTCTAGAATAAATTACTGACGTATACTATCTAATCCGATGGGAGTGAATAGAGAAGTATTTTGGTGCAGGATTGATCAAAATCCCCATTCGTCCATCACGGGTGCCATAGTGAGCTTTTATTCTGGTTGAGGCCCTATCAAGACCTATTGAGTATCAGCTGATCTGCACAGTGTCTAGGTATTACGTCTCAACGTAGTCCTTGTGGTTGTATTGCAAATTTTTTACACCCGGTGAGACTCCTGAAGCATAGTGATAGATCTATAAAGACTACTGTAATGCAGTGTAGCCACCTCCAAAGCACCCAAATCTTCGCGCGGCGTTGAAATAAAACCCTTGAATCCATAGGCACTTGGAGTACGAAAATAGTTGCTTCAAAGGGTCGACTAATGACACTTGTAGAAAAGATGCCTAGCCATTAAGCATATTAGTTATGCATTGGCTATTGATTAATATTAACTATAGAGATACGATTAATACTGAGTTATACAAAGCGGTGGCATATTACATCTTTAGTGCTGCCGCTATCGGGCTTAGCTGCGAAAACCCAATGGCGGCTATTCATAGAAACAGCATTTGGTCTATAGCGAGATTCAGTGTGGAATTAACCTACTGGAATTTTACTTTCCAACAAGCCTGATCTCGAAAGCTCTGAAGCAAAGGAGAGCGCAGCATTCCCCAGACCGTGTAGAACTCGCTCGTGGAAAGTTCCTCCATCCGATTGAAGTCCTTAGCCTTAGCTAAAAGAGCGTCATAACGACGAATAAAGCGGAAAGCTATGGGCTCCATTGTAAAGTCGCTCAGCATGTTAAATATCCAAACCTTATGATTATTGGGTAAAGGACCGGCTAATACAGCTTTGACATATTCGCACGCATCAAGCCTATCTCCTGCTTCCGCCCGTAAATAGAGACCATTAAGATTAGGATGGCTGCCGCTAATGCACTGGTGATACTTTCGAAGTAGAGTCAGAAGAATCTTGTAGCAGTCCGTTTCAGTCTGCTCCACTAAAGCCATCCAGGGATCGCGGCTATGTTGTTTTAAGTCGCTGACAATCCAATCCAGCTTAAGGGAGTCATCTCTTTTAAATATCGAAGACGCTAGACCAGTACTCTCTGCCCAAAACATCATTTCTGAGGGAGACAACAAATCAACCGGTGTTTCGCATTTTTTAGACCATCCTGAAAACCATGAGGTTTCTTGAACAGACAAGTCAATTGGCAAGCAAAGATACCAATTTTTTACTTCAAAGTGCGCGGAGTTAGTCGCAGTATCATATGAGTTCCTGATTTGTTTTTTTTGAGAATCTCCAATGCCATCGGTGAAATACTTACACTGATAAACGTCAATAGGGGACACTCCGAGTTCACCAACATAAACGTCGATCCCAGCATCTCCCTGGTTTACTCGTATGCCTCTGACTGTATGGAGCGGATGTTTCGCCCTAATAACCATTTCACAAGCACGCTCGAATGCAGCACGAGCACCCTCTTCGTTACCGTGCAAAAGCGTTAAGTCAGTCCAATTCGACATGTATTCACCCCTTAAAGTTCCTATGACATCAGCTCCGACGCCAAGTATAAAATGCTATAAAAATTGACTAAAAATCGCGTCAATGCACTTATTTTAATCCTTTAGAGACAAACGCAAAATTAAATGTGGTTTATTTCTGGATAGAGTCCTGATGACCAGTCAAACTTAATGAGGTGTCCTCCGAAAAACACACCTGATTTGTTCCAGTGGTTGTCCGAAGAAATGAGAAAATGGGGCACGTATAAATCCCAGAACTCTTCAACAGTATCGACGTTATCCTTAAACGCCATGCCGCCTAGAGTGACCAAACGATCGCAAAGAAAATCAGCTACTTTGGCATACCAGTCTGCTTTGAGAGGTTCGATGGTGTCAGAAGTAAATTCTGTGCCGCCTTCGTGGAAAATCTCACAGCGGTATCTGAACATATCATCGATTGTTCCCTTCCAGATTTTCGCGTGGGGATTCGGATTAGCCGTAAGAAAAATTTTTAATTGGTTATTTTCATTGATTTTTCTTGAGTAGTACTTACTAGGGGCTCCAACAAGGATTGAAAAACGCTTACCTGCGCCAGGCCCATCCTTTTCTCCCGGAGGAAGCATTGATTCCAAGCCAATCCAGGAAAAAGCAAATCTGTGGGAAATATTTGCTGTCTGTTGTGACTCTCTATCCCAGGACATGCATTTGCTTAGGGCTTTACCAAGGGGTGTCAGTTTCCCTAGAATATGATCGTGCAGGAATTTGTCCCAATAGCTCGTACCTGGATCCCATTGAAGGGCAGGCCCCATCGCTGTATTTCTAGGTTTTAGTGCAGTCCATTTTCCGCTTTCAAACATAGCCCCCACTGCCATGCCGTCTCTTCTATGCCAGTTAATTAGCCGAGCCCGTGCCATAGTGACTTTTTTATTGAATACAGAGAGTGCTAAGTCGGCCACCATCAAACCAATCTTTATACCGTAATCGGAAATATCCTTCATCGGGATTAAAAGCACTTTAATATAATTTAAAGTAAGCGGGCCATGATCAGTAATGCCAAACTCGTGAAAAGATTCTTCAACTGCCGAAAAAATTTCAGAGCTGCCACAGTTGGGATCCTTTGGATCTTGGATAAGGTACATGTCAGGACCTAACCCGAGGCCAATAGGAGGTATCGAAAGCACGCCTGTCACAGCAAAAGCGACCCATTTCTCAGACCTATTTATGTCAATTTTAAGCATGCAATGGTCTTCCCTGTGGTTGAGGATTGATGCCTCTAACCCACTTATAGCTTACCCACTTCGCCAGATCTGAGCGATTGGCGCATTCGCTGTATCAGCTTCACCGAAGGTCTGGAAGAAATGCCTGAAAATTTAGTGGCTTGAACTGTCGCGACGGTAGGATCCGGGGCAACACCCGACCGGCGCAGCGGAGCTTTGACATTGGCCCGGTCGCATACCAGTGAATGATGCAGGCCTGTCACCCGCATCTGAAAGCCAGCGGTGAAGGACGGATCATCAACTTGGGTTCGGCAGGCGGCCTCTTGGGCATGGTCGGGGTGCGCTCCCTATGGCATGGCGAAGGAGGCAGTGCGCCCACTGACACGCGTCAGAGCGCGTGAAAGGGGTGCCGACAAGATCACCGTCAACAACGTCATGCCGATTGCCGAAACCTTCGGCAGCAGAGCCATACCGTCGTAGCCTTGATAGCTGTCCTTGGAGCTTAGCGGCGCTGAGTGGACGCAGTTGACTTGTCGAGAACAGAGCACCGGTACATAATGCGGTCTAATCCCGTAGCCCATTCGGGATAAATTTCTTTTACATCAATGGGTTGGGCGCGTTGTACTGTTCCCATCGCCCGCTCCAGAGCTTCAGTCAAGTCTTTAAGTGGTTGACTTGGTTAGATATTTCGGCCGATTGATGATTCCGAGCGATGCCCCTTGAGGTATCAATCGAGGTATCAATCTTGCCCAAGCCTTTGATGATGTCGCGCTCGGCTGGCCTGCATGCGCGTTTCTTTGTCCCTACCGATCTTCGAGCCTCGATTGGCTCGCGTTACCTCGTCCGATCGCTGGGAAACCGTCGTGGGGACCACGCCAGGCTGGCGGCGGCCACGATGGGAATGGCACTATCGATGGCATTCGATGCCATGCGGAAAGGGATGACCGTGGATCTGGAAGAGCTGCTGGAAAAGGTTCGCAGTGGGGACATCAAAGAGCTGACGCTGAAAGACGTGACGCTGCCCGACGGCACGCGCATCGCTAAGGCGCAGCTGGACAACCCGGCCGATGCCGCCATGTTCGGAGACCTAATGTCGCGGTCTCGCCAAGTGGAGCCGTCCGAGGTCACGTCGGCTAGGGTGACCAAGCGTCGGGAACAGTTGCGCAGCGCCAGTCAAGGCATTGCCAAGCACGCTTCCAACGCATTGATGTTGTCGAAAGCGATGGCCGATCATTTGAGGGACTTGGCCGGGGCACGCCTGCATCAAAAGACCGTGCTCGAAAGCCGCCACACGCTGCGCCTGTTTGCCGGGATCATCGGCAAGGACGTGCCCGTGGCCTCGCTGACCCAGGATCACGTGCGGGCCTTCTTCGAGGGCGTGCGCTACTGGCCCTCGAACGCGACCAAACGGCCGGCCTACCGAGACCTGTCGGTGCCCGAGGTCATCAAGCTGGCGAAGAAGAACCAGGAGCCGGAGCCGGCGGCGTGGACCATGGCGAAGCACCGGCAACGGCTGAGCGTGTTCCTGGTGTCGCTGGTCGAGGGCAAGCATCTGGCGGTGAACCCACTGGCAGGCATCCGAGCAATTTCCACGCCGGATTCGGAAGACACGGGCTCGCCTTTCACGGACGCCGAGTTGAAGGCGATCTTTGACCCGGTGGAGTTCCCGAAGTGGGCGTCGAAGTATCCGCATCGCTGGTTTGGGCCAATCCTCGGGCTCTACTCGGGCGCGCGCGTCAACGAGATCGCGCAACTCCGGCTGGAGGACATCGACACCATCGACGGCGTGCCCGGCTTCTTCGTCCGCAAGATCGGGAAGAAGCAGAGCATCAAGAACAAGCACAGTAGGCGGTTCATCCCGCTCGCCCAGCCTGTGATCGATTGCGGCTTTCTGGACTACGTGAAAGAGGCCCGACAGGCTGGAGTGGAGCGGCTATTCCCGGACCTGCCCAACTCGACCGGGCTGGGCTATGGGCGGCAGCTGAGCCGTCAGTTCTCGGTCTACATCAAGCGGCAAGGCGTCTCGGAGAAGGGGCAGGGATTCCACGGGTTCCGCCACACCATCGCTTCAAAGCTCGACGAGGCGGGGGTGTCTGCTTCGGCAATCGGGGCACTAACCGGGCACGGAACTGGTCAGACCGTGCTGGAGAAGTTCTACATCGATCGACGGAGCCTGCCGGACCGGGTGGCAACCCTTGCGAAGTTCAGTCCGCCTATCTTGCTTCCTAGTTACAGTTCAGGCCTTTTCAAAAAGCTGTGCGATAAAAAAGGTAAAATTCAATTATGGATACATTGATGAAAGAGGAAGTAGTTTCGGCTAAAAGGGGGGTAATAGTCGTTCGCTACACTGTCTGCGCTAGTTACGGTGAGCCTGTTCCTCACTTTATTCAGCCTTACGGACGGTTCATAGTCATTGATACCAATGGGCCGCCTCAGGTGCTAGCGCAAACGGACTCCCTCGACGAAGCTTGGGGATTCGTAAACGAAAGGGCAGATCTGGTGCCTGCCCAGCAGCCGTTGCCAAAAGAATTCCTGAGCAAGGCGTTTGCTCCAGGCGTCGCTGGGGATCCACCCATCGGCGACTTACACGGATCGATCGATATAGTCGGGGAGGATGGTGAGCCGACAAAGGATCAATTTGAGAACAGATGGGTCGCTGCCTCTGAACACGGGGACGGCAAGGATATGACCGGGCTTACCATCTTAGCCGGTTATCCATCACTGAAGTCACTGAACGAGGCATTGGCGGCCTCGACTTCAGCAAGCCTTGCTAAACCCCATGAGAGCCGTTATCGCCGGAGCTAGAATCCGGCGCCGCTCCATATGTTTTAGGAACAGCGCAGATATTCTGATGCTGCCACCTGGGGGTGATGGATGGGCCCCATGAGTAAATGTGTTCCTGCCAATGCGAAATCGCAATCTGGACGGCCCGATCTGCGTCCAGCTTTGCCTGCTCTGGGTCAACGCGCGCGAGGGACGTTAAAAAGGCCTGATTCCAAAATTCTTCGATTCTCATGTCGTTTGATTCGCTGCGATAGGTTTCGCTTCTTAACAGACTAGGAAAGGATGTCAAGGATGGAGCAGATGTTTTAACTAACAAAGAAGCCCGGTATTGGCGCCTTCTCGCCTTTTCTTGCTGCGGTGCTTCGCATCTATCGCTGTCCGCCGCTGCTTGGTGGCTTTGGGTGGCTCAGCGTTGATGCAGTCTTGGGCTTAGCGAACTCAGGAGGGCGCAAAACCGTATCCTCTGCGCTTAGCGGGCAAGCGCGGCGAACAAACTGAACTCCATCATCAGTAACGCGGCCGACGATGACCAGGCTATCGTTAAGTCTCAGAACTCGGTCCTCCTTAAATTCACTACAAAATTTGTTGGGTTGGAGATCGAACATTAGGGCGCTGTGGCCTGCCAGCCACTCCATCGTCGGGAAAAGAACGGATTTTGCGCTGAGCACAGATGCGGCACTAGTGATAACTGCCAAACAGCCAATAATGCGAGCTAAACTTAAAATTACATCCAGATCTGCTGGTTTGGACCAAGTGATCATGGCTTTACCAAGGCTGCCAAGAATTGTCCCCGGAATGACGAAAACGCCAGTTATCGCAATCAGGGCGGCCAGGACGGGCACGAATGAAATGGGAACCAGAAAAGCCACTGTTGTAGCGAAAGCTGCCGGGTCTTGCTCAGTTGCTTCATTCACCGCCATCCGGCTGACCCCGGTCGCAGCCGCTGCTGCGGTCACGCTTCCCGCTGCGACTAGCAACTTCACAAGTGGCGGCTGCAACTTGGGAAGAATCCAGACGTAGGCTTCCCTCAAAAATCCCGCAGCGAAGAGGAAAAATGATAGGTAGCAACCTACCCGCGCGGCGTCATGGTTCAGGTGCACTGAGGATACCGTCACACTAATAACAAAGCAGGCTAGCGCGATCAGGTATACCTGAGCTGTCGGTCGTATGCCTGCCCACCAAGTTTTGAACCTTGCGAGTAGACCTGCCTTTATTGAGGTCGCCGAAGAATCCATAAGAGTCCCTGTTCTTTTGCGAAGGGACTTTAACTCGTCTGGATCTCACAACCTGATATCAGTGGCCATACCTACACCGAGGTAGCCTAGGCGACGTCGATTCAATCGTTGGCGCGCCGGTATCTCGATCGCGGCGTTCTTCCAGCGCGATGTTAAGCGGCCTAATCAAGTCCAGAAGTCCTAGGGAAGGTCCCACGACACGGACCGTTCAGGTCTATACCCAGGCTGGCCAGCTGTTCTACACAGAGGCGTCGGGCAAGGGCAACATGGAATACGTCTATCTCAATGGGAGCTTGCTTGCCACCCGTAACTCAGGAACCATCAAATTCCAGCACACCGATGCATTGGGCAGCCCTATTGCGGTGACGGACACGGCGGGGCAGGTGGTAGAGCGCACCGACTATCAGCCCTACGGCAGCCCTATCGGCAAGACGGTCGATGGCATCGGCTACACGGGACACGCCATGGATGGCGCGACCGGGCTGACCTACATGCAGCAGCGCTACTACGACCAGGACCTTGGGCGGTTCTTGAGCGTGGATCCGGTTGCCGCGGACTCGGTGTTGGCGGCTAACTTCAATCGCTATAGATACGCGTCAAACAATCCGTATAGTTTCAAAGATCCAGATGGAAGGGCTGAATATTACAATTTTCCCAATGGGGTGACGGTTGTCATACAGAGCTACAATAACAAAAGTCAGTTCTCCAACGCTCAAATAGAAGTTCAGGCGTCAAAATTCAATGGTCCAACATCAGGCGGTAAAAATATGGTTGTTCTATTCCGTCAAGGTTCTGGAGCTGATACGGTAAATATTTCAACTAATAATGCGTTAAGCGATGCGCCTGGTTCAAATAATCGATCTCATGTCGATAAAATTAATGGTAGAAATGTGGAGATGGCGCCAGATGCGGTTGGGTCGATCACTGTAGGCCATGAAATGGGCCACACCTTGGGGGCGGGCGATCAATATAAAGGTGGTGTTGACGCTGGCGGAGCACAACTGAGTAATGATGTTCCTGGAACGCAAGGTGCGATCATGAGAGACTATGGTGGACAGCCGGCCAGTCAGCAAACCAGGGACGAGATTGAAAATAATTCTACACAGCCTGGTAATAAAATATTTAATTGCTCATCGATGCAAGGGAGTTCCTGTAAATGAGATGCTATCGAGCGGGTTTTTTGAGCCTTATTATTTTTGCCGCAGGTGGCGTCGTTCTACAAGCGGTGGCATCAGATGGTGACGTTTCTTCTGGTGTTGGGCCGAAGCCGACAGCAGCACCAGTAGTTACGTGCACTGTTAAGATGAATAACTGGTGCATTATTCAGGCCGATGCTGGTCTCAATATGATTGAGTCTGGGAGGGACCGAATCTGGAGGCTGACTGCGCCGGATAGTTCGAAAGAGCTTGTAGTTATTAGAGAAAGCAAAGCTTGCGACACGCCTGCTGATATACAGCCAAGAAAGAATTATGAAAGAGAGGAGCGTTCTTCCTCTGGTGAAATATATAATGTGATGGAATTTTACATTACATCTGATAGGGCTTGCGTGCTAAAGGTTAAGTATCTGGCCGGGGGCACGGAATCGGCGCTCGAAGCAGTGCAGTTTGCGAAAAATAGAATTTACCTCTGCGCGAAAGGTTTGTGTAATAGGCCGTTGTTAAAGGTGTTGTAGTCTGGGTATATGTTAAGCTGATGAGGGATTTTTTGTCTGCTTGATTCGTTATCCGAATTAAGGAAGGTCTGATCAACT
>NZ_JAGHWR010000084.1:0-16642 GCF_017746155.1 Xanthomonas sp. D-36-1 | reverse complement strand
CTGCCGGCGATGGGGAGCGTGCGTCTGTGAACCGGGAAATTCCCGCGGAAAGCGCCAGAAATGGCGAAATTCCGAAGTTCCAAAAGCCACTCTTCGGAACGACGCCACCTTCCGCCCTGTCAGGTCTCGTTGTTCAGACCTTCCTTAGGTTGTCGGATGAAACCGCATGCATGGGCGAACCCCGGCAATGACGTCTGAAGAACTCACCCATAAAGCGCGTTCCCGCATTGAATATCCGGCCGATATTCTTCGAGCGCCTTGATGGGTCGAGCATGTGCGTTCGGATGAGAATAACCGAACTGGACCATCAGATCCCCAAGGCGAATGCACAAAAGGCAGGACTGCTGACGCAATGCTCGTTTCGCTTACGCAACGCATCGGTGCGGCGGTTTTTCGTTATTGGACCCGTCGTCGTCTGACCAGGGCTCGACGAGGCCTGGACGCTTTTGGCGACGATGCGGCCGCGCATGCCGGCGGCGCAGCATGCCGCGACGAGGAGCCTGCTGATCGGCCACAGCCTGGGTGTGCACCCGCAGCGGCTCCTGGACAGGCGGGTTAGTGCGCGTGCGCGATTGCGGACGCACTCCGCTGACGCCGTGATCCGTGGCCAGGCCAAAACCGGAACACATCAACGTTGCCACCGACGACGGGTGCAATTCCCGGTTGCGCTCGCGTCATGAGCGCTGCCCGCTGGTTACAGTTTACAAATCCGTCATCGCACACAACGCATCAGCGCCCAGCCGCGCCCACAGTCCCTCACATCCGCCCACGCACGCGTCGCGCGATTTCGCTCACCGCTGCGATGACCGCGGTCAGCGCGACCATCGAGAGGAATTGCGCGCGCGTATCGGCCGAAGAGGCCAACAACACGAAGATCACGGCCAGGATGACCAGCGCCAGCACGGTCAGAAACGGATAGCCGCGCATGCGGAACGGCAGCGCAAGGCCGGCACGGTCCGCGCGGGCGCGCAGGATCAGCTGCGACACCAGCGAGATCGTCCACACCAGCAGGCAGGTGGCACCGACGATGTTGAGCAGCATTGGCAACACCTTGTTCGGATACAACAACTCCAACGCTGCGGCGGCGAAGCCGAACAACACGCTGGCGATCACCGCCACCAGCGGCACCTGCTCGCCGCTGGTCCTGGCCAGCAACCGTGGCGCTTCGCCGCGCTGGGCCAGCGAGAAGATCATCCGCGAAGCGCCGTACAGATTGGCGTTGAGCGCCGACAGCAGTGCGACCACCGCCACCAGGGTGATCGCTGTGGCGGCACCGGGAATGCGTGCGACCTCCAGCACGGCCGCAAACGGCGAGCTGAGTGCGGCGCTGGTCCACGGCACCACCGCCACGATCACGCTGATCGACCCGATGTAGAACACCAGGATGCGCCAGGCCACGGTGCGGATGGTGCGCGCCAGGCTGCGTCCCGGGTCGGCGGTTTCCGCTGCGGCCACCGCGACGATTTCGGTGCCGCCGAAGGCAAACACCACCACCAGCAACGCCGAGCCGATACCGGCCAGGCCCTTTGGCGCAAAGCCGCCGTTCTGGGTGAAATTGGACAGCCCGGGCGACGCCGCCCCAGGCAACCAGCCCGCCAGCAACGCCACGCCGATCAGCAGGAACACCACGATCGCCAGCACTTTCAGGATGGCGAACCAGAATTCGAACTCGCCAAAGCTGCGCACGCCGAGCAGATTGATCGCAGTGAACGTGGCCATGAACAGCAACGAGAGCAATGGCACCGGCAACGCCGGCCAGACCGTGGCCAGCAGCCCGGCTGCGCCTACCGCTTCGGCCGCAATCACCACCACGATCTGAAACCACCACAGCCAGCCCACGGTAGCGCCGGCCGTCGGGCCCATCGCATCGGCGGCGTACACCGAGAATGCCCCGCTGGCCGGCTTGGCGGCGGCCATCTCGCCCAGCGCATTCATCACAATGATGACCAACGCCCCGGCGATCAGATACGAGATCAGCACCGCCGGTCCGGCCGCGTGAATGCCCACGCCGGAGCCCAGAAACAGCCCGGCGCCGATCGCCGTGCCCAGGCCCATCATCATCAATTGCCGCGGTTTCAGCGCATGGCGCAATGCAGGCGCGGCGGGCGCAGCGGTCTCAGCAACGGAATCGGTCGAAAGCGGCATGGACAGGCTTGCATGGATGGAATCGCGACACGATACCGCGTCGCAGCGCCTGCCGCGCCTCTTGACGCCAGCCCGGGGAAGGAGTGGCGATGCCGCACGATCGCGCCCTTGCGCTCGGGTTTGCAACAGACAACGCCCGGCAACCTGCCGGCGCGCGCTGCCGACTGTCGGCCCGTACAGCGCGCGCATGACCTTTCGTCTTCAAGAAACGGGCAAGGCACATCGCCGAACAATCCGGAGATGTGCCTTGATGCCGCCAAGAGCAACGGGCGACCATCCGTGCAGCTTCAGATGGACGGCCACCCGTCGGAATCGTCCTGTCGACCAGAGCGCTGCGCTTCCTGTGTGCCCTCCACGTCCACCTGACCAGTGCTGACTATCGCTCATTCGCTACTCCGCGCGCGCCCGGTCACTCCGCCAGGTTCTTGCCCGCACCCGCCGTGGCGATCACCTTGGCCTTGACCTGTGCCGCCGGTGTCACGGTGTAGATGTAGCCCAGCGACTCTGGGAACACCTTGGAGCTCACCCAGTTGGTGGCATTGGCGTAGGGCTTGCTGCCGTCCGGCGTGCTCCAGGTGATGCCGCTGCCAACGTAGTTGTTGATCAGGTCCCAGTAGCCGATCTCGCTGCTGTCGCGCGAGGTCACCGGGTTCTTGATGTTCTCGAAGTAGTTCGACTCGATCTTCGCCACCCCACCCATGCGCACGTTGATGCCTGAGGTGAACACATTGTTGAAGTAGTTGTTGTAGATGTGGCTCAAGCCGCGCCGCTGCAATGGCAAGCGCGATTCCACGTTCTCGAAGCGGTTGTGGTGATACGTGGTGCGTGCAGCCGAGTTCTTGGTGTCGCTGTCGCTGTAGCCATTGAGCGCGACCTTTTGATAGTTGTAGACATAGTTGTAGGACACGGTGACATGGTGCACGCCCTTCTTCATGTCGATGCCGCCATCGAAGGAGGCATCGCCCGCACCGGAACACTTGGTGAGCGAGGCGAAGATGGTGTTGTGGTCGATCCAGATCTTGGACGGCTCGCCGCTGGAGTTGCCTTCCAGCGAAATCGAATCGGCATCTTCACCGCCTTGCAGCAAACCGATGGTCATGTTCTGGATGATCACGTTGTGCGCATCGCCCACCACCCGCACGCCGAAGTTCGCCGACGAGCCATTGGCGCCCTTGATCGTGATATCGCTCTTGTTCTTGATCTGCACTGTCTTGGCCGGCAGCTTCCATTGCGCGCACACGTCCTTGATGGCGCTGAAGTCGAACTGGCCGGTGTAGTTGAGCACCAGCCCACCGCTACCGGAATAGTTGTCGATGGCGGCCTGCACCGCTTCGAACGTCGCCACGTTGACCGGTGTCTTGTTGCCGCCGCCGGTGGTGGCCGCGCCGTAGCCGACCGGGCCGGCGATCGCGCCCGCGGCGCAAGCGGACAGTGCAAGCGTGAGTGCGCCCTGGAGCGTCTTGATGATCATGTAGCCTCTCCCAAAGAAGTCGACAAGCAATGCAGGCCGTCTGCGCAGTGGCGACGACAACAGCAATGCGATGCGTGGGGGGCTGCATTCTTCACGCGATTTAAAACATAAAACAATTATTCATCTTCGAAACTTAGACACACCGCGGTGTTCTCTTTCCGAGACATGCAAAAGGGACAGCGAAGGACAGCCAGGACAGGACACGCCATTGCGGTGCGATTAGCCCTGTATTGGTCGACGCAAGTAGGTGCCCTGTGCCTGCAGATGCCGGCGATGCGCACGTGCTCGAACGCGCAGAGCAATCGCGCCTGTAACCGTCACGATCGACATGCCGATCGCGGCGACAGGCATGGACGCGATCAGCGCGCCTGTCGATCGCAGCTGGCCCACCGCATTGCAGTCATGCAATGCAGCATTTGCCTCTACATCGGCACGAACATGCGGACGCAAGCTGCCGCGCGCGAGCGCCGTCGCAGCGCATCAGAGCGCTTACGCGCCTGCCCGCCAGTAGCCTGCGATGCCTCCCACGCTGCGGTGTGTGCACTGCGACGCCGGCGCATCAACATGGGCCGGCAGATTGACGCGGGCCTGCGACCGTGCTCGAACCTCCATCGACACAGATGCGCGGAACGCACGCAGCGCCGCGCTTGCCTCGACGCAGGCATACGACGCTGCAGGGCATCTATCGCAGGCAAGGATTGATGGTGTCCGCCCATCGCCACATCACCGCATCAGGCAGACAGCTAAACGCGGTGCCGTCGATCGGCGCACTGGCCATCGCACGCGCGCATTGCACGCTCAAACAGCGCGATTGGCCAGTGCTGACGAGCGCAACATTTGGCCACCGGGCCACGGTGTCTGATCGTCCAGGAAATTGCCGACCAGGCGCATGCACGCCACGCGCTCTTCCACGTGCGGCATGTGGCTGGAGTTGGGGAATACGTGCCAGCGCGCATCCGGAATCAACCGCGCATAGGGTTCGACGGTTTCCGGCGTGGCTTCATCGTACTTGCCAGAGAGCACCAGCGTGGGTGCGGTGATGCGGTGCAGGCGCTCGATGATGCTCCAGTTGCGCAGGCTGCCCACCACGTGGAATTCGGTCGGGCCGTTCATGGCGTGATACACGGTTGGATCGGCGTCGATGGCGGCAAACGTACGCGCGACCTCGGCAGGCCATGGCAGCACGCGACACACGTGCTGCGCGTAGAACACCTGACTGGCGGCGCGGTAGGCCGGATGATCCAGCGTACCGGCGGCTTCGTGCTCGTCCAGTGCGGCCTGGATGTCCTCGGGCAGGCGCGCGCGCAGGCGCAGCGCAGCAGCGCGCCACAACCCCATCGAGGCGGGCGAATTGGCGATCACCAGCGCCCGCAGGCCGGCCGGACGGCGCACTGCATGTTCGGCTGCCAGCATTCCGCCCCAGGACTGGCCCAGCAACGCGTATTGCGACAGCCCCAGATGCGCGATCAGCGTCTGCAGCTCGTCCAGGAACAGCCCCACTGTCCAGAAGCCTGGCTCGGCATTGCGCAGATGGGTGGAGTTGCCGTTGCCCAGCTGGTCGTAGTGGATCACCGCGCGGCCGTTGGCCGCCAGGTCCTTGAAGCTGTCCACGTAGTCGTGCGTGCACCCGGGGCCGCCGTGCAGCACCAGTAGCGGGCAGGCATCCGCGCACAGGTCGCCGGTAATGCGGTACCAGGTGCGGTAGCCGCGGAATTCGACGTAACCCTCGGTGCACTGCATGACCTGCGCCTGCCTACGGCAATGATGAAATCCGAGCCTAGCGAGCGCGCCGAGCGGCGTTAACTGGCAAATTTCACAGGTTTGGGCGCGCCCGGATGCGCGGTTGGTGCTGGCCGACAGCCGGTTCGATCGAACGCGTCGCGTCGCCGGCTGCCACCGCGATCGCGCGACTCAGCACCGCTTTTGGATCGAAATGCCGGCTTCGAATCACCGCATCTATCACATCTGTGAGCGCCACTGGACTCCATTCGGTCCAAGAACAGATCAGCGTTTCGAACACGGGTGGGTCGCGCCAGCGATGCTGGCATTGCATATGCGTTCTGCCACTGCGGAACCTGCGAAGCCGCGCGTACCGCAGCGACGCAGGCACGCTCGAAGAATACTTATGGCTCCAGCAACCGATAGTGCATCCCACGCACCACGGCTTCCACGCGGTTACGTGCACCCAGCTTGCGGGCGGCTGAATTCAGATGCAGGTTCACCGTGGCGGTTGAACGGTTAAGTGCCGCGGCGATCCGCTTGGACGTCAGGCCTTTGGCCGAATACTGCAGGCATTCGCGCTCGCGACGGGTCAGCGCGATGTGGTGGCAGCGGCGTTCCTGCGGATCCAGCAATTCCTGCGCACGCGCCTGGAAGGCGTGCGCCAGCAACAGGAAGGGCAGCAACTGCGCTTCGGCCAAACGCGGCGCTTGTGCAGCCGCGGCATCGATTGCGCCGCTGAAGGTGGCGAATGCGCCACCAGGCAAATGCAGCGGCACGGTGACACCGGTGCCCATGCCGCTATCGCATAGATAACGGGTCACTTGCCGGTGCTGACCGCCCACATATTCCACACCCGGGCAACTGCCGTCGGTGCGGTACGACCATACGAACGGCGTGGTACGCCGCGTTGCACGCTGCTGAACAGGGTCATGTTGGTAGTACCCGTGCTCGCACCACACATGCTGCATATCGCCCGGCGCATTGCGCTGCATGAACACCGTTGGCGTGATCAGCGCCCCCTCCAGACTCAGGGGCACCGGCGCGTAGTCGTAAACCAGCGACTGGAAACCGAGCGCACAGACATCGCGGAACACCCGATCCAGGCAGCTATCGAGCGTCTGCAACGCCTGCAGATCGCGGCCCAGGCTGGCC
Source organism: Xanthomonas sp. D-36-1 (assembly GCF_017746155.1). NCBI lineage: Bacteria > Pseudomonadati > Pseudomonadota > Gammaproteobacteria > Lysobacterales > Lysobacteraceae > Xanthomonas > Xanthomonas sp. D-36-1. The sequence goes on along the minus strand of NZ_JAGHWR010000084.1, from coordinate 10,152 downwards.
AGAGTGTCGAACATGGTGATCCTTCGGTACCGGTGGTTGCCAGCAAATGACATCCAGCATGGAAAACCTAGCACTTTTGCCAATGGATGGGCTTGCCGGCCACATTATCGTCACAATGCCTGTCATCTGGCGGCAGCATGGATCGGGCGTTCAGGTCGTCCAGGCGCTTGCGCTGCGTGCCGGCCTTCCTTATTAGCGGACACCTGCATGATCGACACACCGCGCCGCGACGATGCGGCCACGCTGGAACGCTTCGGCTACGCACAGGAGCTCAAGCGGCAGCTCACGCTCAAGGATCTGTTGATTTACGGGCTGGTGTGCATGGTGCCCACGGCGCCGTTCTCGATCTTCGGCGGCGTCTTCGACATCAGTGCCGGGATGGTGCCGTTGACCTACCTGGTCGGCTTCGTGGCAATGCTGTTCACCGCACTGAGCTACCAGCAGATGTCGCAGGCATTTCCGGTGGCGGGCTCGGTGTATGCCTATGTCGGGCGCGGGCTGAGCAGCGGCATGGGCTTTCTGGCGGGCTGGGCGATTCTGCTCGACTACCTGCTGGTGCCGACCCTGCTGTATGTGGTCGGCGCCAATGCGATGCAGACCGTGTTGCCGGCGGTACCGCAGCCGGCGTGGATAGCGTTCTTCGTGGTGCTCAACACGGTGGTGAACCTGCGTGGCATCGAAACCACCGCACGCGCCAATCGCTTTTTCCTGCTTGCGCAGTTGCTGGTACTGGCGGTGTTCGTGGTGCTGGCGACGCTGGCGATCCAGCGCGGCGTCAATGGGGCGCACTGGAGCTGGCGCCCGCTGTATAACCCACAAGCGTTTTCTCCGCAGTTGATCTTCAGCGCGTTGTCGGTGGCGGTGGTGTCGTTCCTGGGCTTCGATGCGATCTCCACCATGTCCGAGGAAGCGCGCGGCGGCAACCGTGTGGTGGGGCGTGCGACCTTGCTGGCATTGCTGATCGTGGCAGGGCTGTTCGTCTTGCAAACCTGGCTGGCGGCACTGCTGCAGCCCACCCTGCAGCGCTACCCAAGCGCGCAGGCATCCAACGATGCGTTCTTCGAGATCGGGCGATTGATCGCCGGGCCATGGCTGCAGATCGTCATTGCGCTCACGGTGGCGATCAGCGCGGCAATCGCCAATTCATTGGTTGCACAGGCGGCCACGTCGCGGCTGTTGTTCGCCATGGCGCGCGACCGGCAGTTGCCGGGCTTTCTGCGCCACATCCACCCGCGCACCGGCGTGCCGCAGCGCGCGATCCTGCTGGTGGCGGGCCTGAGTCTGGTACTGGGCGAAGTCTTCGTCGGGCAGATCGCGCTGCTGTCGTCGGTGTGCAACGTCGGCGCACTGACCGCCTTTGTGCTGCTGCATATCGCAGTGCTGTGGCACTTCCGCACCCAGGGCCGGCGTGTGCTGCATGGAGTGGTGCCCTTGATCGGGATCCTCATCCTGGCTTACGTGCTGCTCAATGCCGATCTGCATGCACAACTGGGCGGCGCTGCGTGGATGGCGGTGGGGCTGACGGTACTGGCGTTTTTGAAACTCAGCGGACGCTCCACCGAATTCCGCGCCAGCGACGCGCTGGAATAGCCGCGACTGCAGCACCGTCTGTTGTGCCGGCTTACTCCTGGCCCACCGGTGCTGCGGTGCGCGACGGGTCATTATCGTGCTGGGGAATCTCAAACACGTCATCAGCGTGGCGCATCACGCCATCAATGCAGATACGCAGGGCCCTACTTGCAGAAACGGACGATCGCTCAACCATCGATCCGTTTTCGCGAGATGCTGCCACGACTTGCCACGGGCATGTTGCAGTCCAAGCAGTGCCTGGCGCCGATTTAACGTGCAGCGAGCGATCTCATGGCCAGGATTTCGAATTAATCACACTTTAGAAAATCCATCTTGGCTTAGAAAATTTATTCGCAATTGATTGCCGGCCATTTAATCCGGCCGGCTATTGGCCGGCGGCTCGCGATACGGCAGCAACGAAGTGAACAATTGCCTGCGGGAAAGACGCCGGTCTCCGGATGTCCCTTGTGGCACTGCCATGGGAGAAAAGATGCGCTGCAGATCGACCGGCTCGATCTTGGACAGGAAATAAGGTCGCCACAACGCCAATTCGTGATTGTCCGCCAGGTTGACAGTGCTCGCCGGGTCGTCCGTCACGGTGATGAACTGAGCGGAGCCATCACCGCAGGTGCTGCCGACGCGCTCATCGGCAGCCCTGGTGTGATCCCAGTGCGGGTGATGCATGAAAAAGGGCACCGACTGGATCGGATCCAAAGCGCGCGCAAACTGGCGCAGGGTGAATCGCAGTTCGCTGCATTTGGTTCTTAAGCTTTGCATATAGTATTTGTCGGCGCCCGCTGGCCCGAGCCGCGGCGGATTGAATGAATATATGCTGATCTTGCCAGGGGCTCCGGCCGCGCGCAGAAAGTGCGTGATGTCGAAGCCGGCGACCGTGGCCGCTGCCGCGCCCAGACTGTGTCCCGTCAACGACATCGACAACGCCTTGCCGCTCTCCCGCGCGCGATTCGCGTAGCGTTTCAGCACGTCCTTCATGACGGTTCCGTCGGCACGCGGCAACTGAGCTTCGGACTGCCACCATTCCTGCCAGCCTGCGCCGACCTTGCCCAATGTCGGAAGGCGCTCGTCGAACACGTTGACGTGCGCCTGGGCGATCTGGCTTTTCATGTCGCATAACAGATCGTCCGTCGCCTCCAGGCATGTGCCGGAAAAACCCAGCACCACGACAATCACGTCGTCGGTCTCTCGCTCCCATAGTTTCAACCGCCGCGTGGACATCGGCACATTGAGATGCAACCCCTCGATGTCAGCCACCGTCGCCGGATCGCCCTTGTAAGATTCGCCTGCGCATGCGCGCATGCTTTCGAGTACAGTGCGGCAGCGCATTTCCCATTGCGGATCCTGTCCGTGTGGCTGCGCCGATGCACGATCCACTTGGGCAATCGCGCTGACGAGATCGCATGCATGGGTATCTACCTGCGGCAGGCGCATGCCAGACGACCGCGACGCATCTGCCGTGATTGATTGGGTCACTTTGCGTATGCGTTTGACCGGCGCAGCACTGAGACCGGGAAACGCACTGGCGCTGTCGCGCACGTGCCAGGGGAAAGCGGTAGCGGAGACAGGCACGCCGCTGTCGCTCTCGCGCGATTGCGCGTGCCGCAGACTTGGAAAAGAAGTTGAAGTAGATCGCATGCGACATGTTCCAAGTGAGTGCGCAGAGATTCTGGTTATCTCCCCCGTCTGGCAAGCAGCCAGAGATGTCGTCCACCGCCGTGAAAACGAACGAAGGGTCCACTGGCTCCACCATCGCTGAGCATCCCTCCAGGCCGGGGCGATGTATCCCCAGACCCTAGGAGCGCTGATCACGACCAGGACTATGACGTGGATTTTGGCTGAGGCCGTTTGCAGAGCCGTATCGGACACAGCAAGGTTCCAACATGGAATCGCGCCGGTCTCCAAGTTACCGGCCAGCTTGGAGAGGCACCGAGGTCAGGTGCTATCGCGCCCTCTGCAATGGCAATGGCCGCAGGCATTGGCTGCCCTTGCCGGGGTGGACGAGTGCGCTCGCGCTTCACGCGCGTTGGTGCCATCTCCTGCCAATACAGCACGTGCCGCCACCAGACCAGCCCGATCGCTGGCACGATGCCTGAAGACACCAAGCTGGCACTGCGCAGCCGGATGCAGGGCTTGCACCTGCTGACTACAAACAACATGGCCGCCCCGGGAGCTACGTGCCGTTCGGGCCAACGACACGACGGCCCGATGATTGGCAGACTCGTGCGGTCATTGTATTGATAACGAATTTTCATTCCCGAAAGAGATTTTCAGCATATATTCATCTTTGAACTTTCGCTAGGCTCGTTCGGCGCCAACGATGGCGCCCGCTTGTTGCAGCCCCCGCTGCAGCCTGACGCTCCCTTACGAGAAGGACTACCCATGAATCGCAAGAACGCGATGTATCTGGCGTTGTTTTCCGCTATTTCCGGCACCGCAGCGGCCGCTCCACCGACCGAGATGGATGCAGCGCCGGTCACCACCGCGCCGCAGGCGGCCAAGCTTGGTGCGGCAACGTTGCAATCGACAAGTTTACGCGGCGGCGTTCTGCCCACGCGCGTGGTGCAACTCACCGCGCCGACCAGCACCGAGATCGGCCGTGTGCGTGAGCGCCGCATTGCGCAGGTCAAGCACGGGCAACCGCTGCAGATCGGTTTTTCGCGTGCAGTCGCACAGCCGACGGTGAACCTCTCCAAGCTCGATTGGCAGATGGCTCCCGATGGCTCGCGCGTGGCCAGCCTGAAAGTCAGCTCCGCACAGGCGGCAGCGTTGCGTGCATCGCTGATACTGCGTGGCGCCGGTGCAACGCCTGGCGACCCGTCCAAGACGACGCTGCGTTTTGCCGGCGACGATGGACGCGTCTTCGAGCAATCCGGTGCCAGCTTCGCTGCCAGCGGCAACGACATCGGGTGGTCGCCGACGGTGAGCGGCGAGAATCTGCTGGTCGAACTGTCGCTGCCGGCCGGGCTGTATCCGGAGAACTTCAGCCTCAGCATCCCGCAGCTGTCGCATCTGGACATCAGCCCCACTGCCAGCCCGCGCGACATGATGACCATTGCCATCGGCGAGAGCGATTCCTGCCAGAACGACATCGTCTGCCGTGCCAACCCCACCGCCGGCTTTACCAGCGCCGCAAAGGCCGTCGCACGTATGGTGTTCACCACCAGCCAGGGCTCGTTCCTGTGCACCGGCACGCTGCTCAACAACACTAATTCGCCCAAGCGCAATCTGTTCTGGACTGCGGCGCATTGCATCAGCACGCAGACCGTGGCCAATACGCTGCAAACCTATTGGTTCTACGATGCCGCCACCTGCAACGGCAACACCGCCAGTTCGCAGGCCACCACGTTGACCGGTGGCGCGTACCTCCGGCATGCCAACACCACGCGCGACACCGCATTGCTGGAGCTGAAGACCGCACCGCCAAGCGGCGCGTTCTATGCAGCGTGGAATAGCGCGGCGATCGGTTCCACCGGCACCTCGATTGTCGGCATCCACCACCCATCAGGCGACGTCAAGAAGTATTCGCTGGGTGCGGTCAATGCATTGAACAGCTCCATCGATGGCAAGAGCCCGCTCTATCGGGTGGTGTGGAGCGACGGCGTGACCGAAGGCGGCTCATCCGGCTCGGGCCTGTTCACCGTCGCCAGCGGTGGCGCCTACCAGCTGCGTGGCGGCCTGTATGGCGGTTATTCGTTCTGCAGCGCGCAGACCGATCCGGATTACTACTCGCGCTTCTCGGACGTGTATTCCACCATTTCCACCTACTTCGGCCAGTAAGCGGCCAAGCCGCGTCGCAGGCGATGTTGCGCCTGCCACGCTTGATCGCGCTTCGTCCGGCAATCCGTTTGCCGGGCCAGGCGTCTTCGGCTCAGCGATGGGTGCATGCGCTGAGCCTTACGCTGCAATGTCCGCACGCCTTTCGAATGACACCACCATCTTCTTGCCACGTACCCATGGCAATGGCGTGGTGCGCTCGCGCGAGGCATCGCTCCACAGCTGCTTATTTTGAGCCTCGCTCAACAAGCTCGTCGGTGCGTTGCCGCCACGGCGCGTGTACAAGACTCACTTCGGCAAATCGGGCAATGCCTGATTGGCTTCGGCTGCACCAACGCTGCGCTACCGGCGGCGAGCGGCGCAATGATGCAGACTGATCGGGTCTTTTCCTGCACAACGGCCGCCCATGGTTCGCATACATACCCCACTGTTGGTTATCACCCTTGCTGCGTTGGCGCTGCAAACCCCTGCCCTGGCGGCCGGCAAGCCGGCCGATCGCGAGGACATCAAGGCTTACGCGCTGCAGCGGTGCCTGGATGACAACTACACCCGTAGCGGCAAGTACGCACCCGATCAGCTACGCGACCGCTCGTATCTGCTGACCACCTATGCGATGGACAACGCCAAGGCCGGCGCAACCGACCGCCTGCAGCGTTTTGTCGACGCCAACACGGGGGGGTTGGACAAGCGCGAAGTCCCGATGAAGGACCAAGCGCGCCGTGGCCGCTTCAATCGCATCTTCGCCCAATGCATGGCGTTCTATCGTTCGCCGGCCTTGAATCAATTCATTGCGCGCGAATTCTGAGCTTTGCAGCAGGAGCAGGGAAAAAACAGCGCCTGGGCCGCTGTTTCGGATCGCTGCCAGCGACGCCTGCCGTATTGTGTATACAACACGCACAATTGCATCGACACTCGACCCACGCACATCGACACGAGCCGCAATGACCGCATCTCATCCCTCCCGCTCCCGTCGCACGCTGCTACGCACTGCATTCGCTGCGAGTGCGCTGACCGCGGTGGGGCAGCTCGGCGCCGCTGCGCGTGCCCCGGCACGACAAACATCCCCCCAGCCCGGCCCCGCGCCGCCTGCACCCTTTCCGACCAAGGGCAGCGTGCTGGTGCTGCTGGGCACCAAGGGTGGACACCCTCGCCATTGCGGGCGGCGGCCGCCAATGCCTTGGTCATCGACGGGCAACCGTATCTGGTCGATTGCGGCAACGGCGTGGCGCAGCAACTGGCCAAGGCTGGCATTCGGCTGCCCATGCTGCGCGATATCTTTCTGACCCACCACCATTCCGACCACAATGCCGATTTGCTCAACGTGGTGTGGCTGGCCTGGGCCAGTGGCCTGCAGACGCCGGTGCATCTGTATGGCCCACCCGGCATCGCGAGGATGGTGGAGGCGTTTGTCGCGATGAATGCCATCGACATCCAGGCACGCATCCGTGAGGAAGGCCGTCCGCCGTTCGAAGCGCTCATCCACGTGCATGAGTTCGACCAGCCCGGCACCGTCCTGAAGAACGATCAGGTCACCGTCACCGCCACCTTGGTGGACCATTACACCCTCAAACCGGCCTTTGCCTACCGGTTCGAGGCGCCCGACCGCAGCGTTGTGTTCTCCGGCGATACGCGCTACCTGCCCGCGCTGGCCGAGTTCGCAAAGAACACCGACGTGCTGGTGCACGAAGTGATGTATCTACCGGCGCTGCAAACGATGCTGAAAACCAACGACAACGCGCCGACATTGCTCGACCATCTGCTCAAGAGCCACTCCACCAGCGAAGAGGTCGGCATGATTGCGACGGCGGCCAACGCGAAGATGCTCGTGCTCAATCACTTCGTCCCCGGTGGCGATGCGTCCATCACCGATGCGATGTGGAGCGAAGGCGCGCGCAAGCATTACGCCGGGCCGATCGTGGTGGGCAAGGATCTGATGCGGCTGTAGCGCGGGCGCGCACTGCGCCCGCCCGTCCGCAGCGATCCAATGCCGGCCCTAGCGCGGGTTATGTCCTTTGGGGTGGGTGCGAAGCGTCCTGTGCCGCGTCGCGACAAGGCGTGCGCTGCAGCCCAGGCTGGCCGCCTGGGCAAGACGCGCAGCGCGGTATCGGCGCGCCACAGGGCGCTTCCCGGAGGGTTGCATTCCATCTCAAAGCGCATAACACGCGCTAGGCAGGCACCGGGCTGCGCATTCCCCACACCTGTTCGCCGGCCTTGCAGTAGCGTTCGATGAAGTCCTGCTGCGAGGGCATCTGCTGCACGGCGTGCTGGATCGGTTGGGCGATACCGTCGAGCAGGCGACGCAGGTCGTGGTCGGAAAACGCGCGCGTCAGCGGGTGATGCTGCTCGGGCGCAATGCCCTGCCCCATCAGCACGTGGGTCCAGGAATCGACGCGAAACAATTCATCGGCGCCCTGCCAGGCGTGCGCGCGTTCGCGCCAGGCACGCAGGCGCAGCGCGAGCGATTCGGGCAGTTCCATCTGCCGGCATTGCTGCCATAACGGTTCCTCGCGCTGGGTGGCGTGGTAGTGCAAGATGACGAAGTCGCGCACGTGCTCCATTTCAGCGCGGCTGACGTCGTTGAACAGCTGCACCTGCGAAGGCGCAATACCTGCGGCCGGAAACAGCGCCAGCAGCCGCACCACCGCAGAAATGGTGAGATGGATGCTGGTCGATTCCAGCGGCTCGATGAAGCCGCTGGCCAGACCGAGCGAAACCACATTCTTGTTCCAGGCCTTGAGCCGGCGGCCGGTGCGGAACGGCACCATCCACGGCTCCTTGACGGCAGGCGCAGCCACATCGCGCAGCAGCTTGGCGTGCGCTTCGTCATCGGACAGGTGCTTGCTCGAAAACACCAGGCCGTTGCCGACCCGGTGCTGCAACGGAATATGCCACCGCCAGCCGGCTTCGTGCGCGATGGCGCGGGTGTAGGGAACCGGTGGGCCGAGGGCTTCGGTCTGCACCGCCACCGCACGGTCGCACGGCAGCCAATGGCTCCAGTCTTCGTAGCCGGTGTGCAGCGTCTGTTCGATCAGCAGACCCCGGAAGCCGCTGCAATCGATGAACAAATCGCCTTCGATCGTTTGCCCGTCTTCCAGCACCAGGCTGGCGACATCGCCGCTGTGCGGCTGCACGGTCACCTGCTGAATCCTGCCTTCGACACGCTTGACGCCGCAGGCCTCGCTGCGCGCACGCAGGAACCTGGCATACAGCGCCGCATCCAGGTGATAGGCGTAATTGACTGCCGGCTCGCCGTGCAGCGCAAAGCGGTCCACGCGCGAGGCCACCGTTTCCAGGCAGTAATCGCCGAAGCTGCCCGGCATGCCGCGGCGCTGGCTTTCCAGCCACAGATGGTGAAACGCGCACACCAGGGTGCTCTGGCCGGTGATGCCGAATGGATGGATGTAGCGCTCGCCCTGGCGGCGCCAATGCTCGAACGAGATCGATAGCTTGAAGGTACCCGCCACCGCACGCAGGAATTCCTGCTCGTCGATCTGCAGGAACCGGTGGAAGGTGCGAATGGGCGGCACCGTGGATTCGCCCACACCGACGGTGCCAATCTGCTCGGACTCGACCAGGGTGATGTCCAGCAAATTGCGGAATTGATGCGAAAGCGCACAGGCAGCGATCCAGCCGGCCGTTCCACCACCGGCGATCACCACCTTGCGAATCTGAGCCTGAGTCACTGCGCACTCCTCTGAAATGGGTTGAGGGCGATGCCGCACATCAGCGGTTCAACTTGCCGATCAGCATGGCGCGCAGCTGCCGCGACAGCATGGGGTCGATCGGGCCGAGCGCATGACGCGCCGTTTCGGGCAGATGTTCGCCGGCCTGCTCGGCAGGGCCGAACACGTAATAATCGAACAACGCGCGCCATGCCTGTTTCTCCGCTGTGGGGCGGTCGCGAATCGCCCACAGCGCGTGATACAGCGCCGGCATCGCGGCAGGCAGGTGCGCTGGCGCACTGCTCCACCAGTAATTGATCAGCACGTTGAACGGCTGCAGCGATTGGACGTGGTGCCACCACATGCTCGGAATGAACAACGCATCGCCCGGCTCCAGCACCACGCTGCGCGCATGCGGCAAGGCATCGGCAAAACGCGGAAAGCGTTGCAGGTCCGGATGGGCGAAATCGACCATGCTCACCACCTGCCCGCCCGGCGTGGGATCGAGCGGACCCGGATACAGATTGGCGACCTGCTCTGGCGGAAACAGCGTAAAGCGCCGTTGCCCGACCGCACAGCACGCCAGGTTATCCAGCGCATCGTAGTGGCATGAAGCGATCACCCGGTTGCCGATCCAGATGCTGGGCTGCACGTGGCCACCGTTGGCGGCGACATCCAGATCGTTGTGCGCGCGCAGCCCCGGCAGATTGGCGTCCACCGGCAACGAGGCCAGGTAATAAGTGGGCGGCTGCGGGTCGTCACGATGCGCCGCGATGGCATCCAGCAAGGTGCTTACGCTGCCGCGCTGCACCTGGAAGTTGAGCACGCTGCAATCGTCGCGATAGAACGGGCGGCTGCCGATCTCCGGGGCGCCATACGAATACTGCAGGGGGCGGCCGGTATCGTGCGCACGCAACAGCGCCATGGCTTTATCGGCGCTGCGCAGCCCGGCCTGCACCAGCGACCAGCTGCGCGCAACGCCGCGCAGCACCACCGGTTCGGCGGCCTCGCAAAGTGCGGACAGCGGCAATGCCTCAGGATCGCAGTCGCTGCGCTCGACGATGGCGACGCCCGCGGCGACGGACAGATCGGTGGCGCGTGCGGCCATACGCTTAGGGAAGGTCTGATC